>JAPLKY010000255.1 GCA_026387805.1 Candidatus Krumholzibacteriia bacterium | reverse complement strand
CACTTCCGGCGCGGCCCCCTGGACGACGGTTCGAATCGATTCCGGACCCGCGCAGTAGACGACGCCGCATCCGGTCCTGAGCGCCGAGAGCGCGGTGAGAAGAGCCGCTCCCGAGTAGCGGCGGCTCCCCGCGATCACGAGGAGCGAGCCGCACGCGAACTTGTGCGCCGTCGGTTCCCTCAGGGGAAAATCCTCGAGCGCACGCTCGATATCGAGCGCCTCGCACCGAATCGCCTGTTCGTCGATCGCCTCGCGCGGAACGCCGATGTCGCCGACGACGAGATCTCCCGCGCAACCCTTGCCGGGATAGAAGAGGCAGCCGATCTTGGGAAGCCCCATCGTGACCGTCGCGTCGGCGACGACCGCGGCGCCCATGATCTCTCCCGTATCGGCGTTGACTCCCGACGGTACGTCGACGGAGACGATCGGGAGCTCGCTCTCGTTGATGACGTCGATCACCGCGGCGTACTCCTCGCCCACCGCCTTGTTGAGCCCGGTTCCGAGGAGCGCATCGACGATGAGATCCGAATCCTCGAGCGCCTTGCGCGCGAGCTCCTGCCCGCCGGAAAGATAGAGAAACACCTCGACGACCTTCGTGCCGCCGCGGAGCGAGGCGAGCCGCGTGTGATTCTTGGCCGCATCCGGGGAGAGATCCTCGGGCGGGTGCAGATAGTGGAGAATCACCTTTGCTCCCTTTTCAGCGAGGAGCCGCGCGACGACGAGCCCGTCCCCGGCGTTGTTTCCGCGCCCGAGGAATATCGACGCGGCGATGGACTCGAGCGACGGGAAGGTCGATTCGATCTGCTCGAAAACGCGCTGCCCCGCCCGCTCCATGAGGGCCACTCCGGTCGCGAAGCGGCTGATCGTCGCCTCGTCGATCCGGCGCATCTCCGCTCCGGTCACGATCTTCATGCGAACGTTCCTTTCATCGTTTCCCGACTCCGTTGAGATCGTCGACGATCTTCACGAGCGCGTACGCGTCCGATATCTCGTAATCGGCGCCCGACTCCTTCGTTCCGAAGGTGTCTCCGTAACGCGCGAAAACCGTCCTGATGCCGAGCTCGGCCGCGCCGACGATGTCGCGCTCGGGCCAGTCGCCGACCATGAGCGCCTCGTCGGCCCCCATCCCCATCTTGTCGAGAACCATCCTGAAGGGCGCCGGACTCGGCTTGTATTCCCCCGTGTCCTCGTAGGCGATAACCATGTCGAACACGTGGTGGAGCTGGAGATAGCAGAGCCGGAGCCACGCCTCCTGACGGGGAGCGTCCGATATGACGGCGAGCTTGAGCCCCCTGCCGAGGAGCTGAATGAGCGTTACCCGCACGTGCGGGTAGAGAACGAGCGCCGCTTCGCGCGCGCGCCGGTAGCCGACGATCCCCGCGGCGAGAATCTTGTAGTCGACCTCGCCGATGAGGTTCACGAGGAGCTTGTTGAACACCTTCTGGTATTCGATCCCCTCGTTCCCGTAGATATTGAGAATCTCCTCGCGGATCCGGTCCGGCGGGACGAGGAGCCCCGCGTCGATCATCGCCTGGATCGCGGCCTCGATCGAAACCTCTTTCATGCGGACGAAATCGGTGAGCGTGTTATCGAGATCGAAGATAACGAGCTTGATCATTGAACGCCTTTCTCCTTGTCCGCGCCGCGACGCGCCGATATACTGAAACGATGCAGGATCGGAGCGACGATAATCGGGGAGCCTCCGGGCCCGAAAGGCCCGAGCCGGGTCCGGGCGGGCCCGCCGTCGATCCCGCCGGCCCCGCGCCCGGGATATTCGACAGGATCAACAACTATCTCCTGCTCGTATATGCGTTCGCCTGTCTCCTCATGAACTACTCTCTCGCGGGGCTTTTCTATTTCGAGGGCATGATCGTTC
>JAPLKY010000416.1 GCA_026387805.1 Candidatus Krumholzibacteriia bacterium | reverse complement strand
GAGACCTCGCTCGCGATCCAGGTGAAGCTGCTCCGCGTCCTCCAGGAGCGCGAGATCATCCCGGACGGCGGCACGGCGCCCATCAAGGTGGACGTGCGCCTTATCGCGGCGACGAACGCCGATCTCGAGAAAGCGATGAAGGAGGAACGCTTCCGCGCGGACCTCTATTACCGTCTCAACGTGATCCCGGTCGTCATACCGCCGCTCCGCGAACGGCGCGACGATATCCCGCTCCTCGTCGACCGGTTCCTGCATCTGGCCACCGAGCGCACCGGCAGGAAACGGACGATCTCGAAGGAGGCGATGGAGCTTCTCACGAACTACGACTGGCCGGGCAACGTCCGCGAGCTCGAGAACATCGTCGAGCGCGCGTGCATTCTTCAGGACGGAGAGAATATCGGGGCGGAGGATCTTCCCGATAAGGTGCGTCACCATTCGCAGGAGCGCTGCAAGGTCGTCATGCAGGAGACGCAGATGACGCTCGACGAGCTCGAGAAGGAATACCTCGTCTCGGTGCTCGAGGAGACGAACTGGCAGAAGAAACGGGCGAGCGCGATCCTCGGCATCAACGCGTCGACCCTCTATCGCAAGATACAGCGGTACGGTCTGGGGCAGGAGAAGCTGAGGGATCACTGAGGATTCATGCGCATTGCAATGAGAAGGATCAGGATGGCACATCGGCAGTATCCGGGTTCGCGAGTGGAAAGGGGGTACCGCGTAACGCATTATCGTTTCACAAGCTACACAGCTCTAAAGTCCGGTGCCGTTTGGCACAGAGCTTGCGAGTATCGGCAACTGAACGGTCGGCAGGAACCGGCGCAGCAAAGATCTCCGGTTCGCGGTGACCGAACGGAAGTACCGAAATCAAAGCAAGGGCTTTGAAGAACAGAAAGTCAAGGAGGTGCCTCAATGAAGAACAACAAGGGTTTCACCCTCATCGAGCTGATGATCGTAGTCGTTATCATCGGCATTCTCGCCGCCATCGCAATTCCGAACTTCATCAACATGCAGGCCCGCGCGAAGGAAGCCGCGGTAAAGTCGAACTGCCATACCGTGCAGCTCGCCGCCGAGGACTTCGCGGTTCAGGCTGACGGCGTGTACGCCACCGATGTCGACGCCGATGCGACGCCGGCCGGCCAGACCATACTCGATATGCTGCCCGGCGCGACTAATCTCGAGAATCCGTTCACGAAGGCCGCTACCGAGCCCGTCACCGGAACGGCCACGAACGCCGGCGAAACGGCCTACGCCCCCATCGTGCAGAACACGGTGAACGTCGGCTATACGATCACCGGGAACGGCAAGGAGAACACTGCCATCATCACGCTCAGCAGCGGGCAGTAATCGTTTACCGAGGTCGAATGACGTGCGGGCGGCTCCCCTGAGCCGCCCGTTCTTTTATGGGCGCTCTCGATTCCGGTTCTCCGGCGGCGAGCTTCGGGTACGAATCTTGCGTTTCACGTCAGGTGCGGTGTTGAGAAGCCGGTCCAATTGCATAACGCATCGAAATGCAGCCGATGACGACGCATGATCGTCGATTGAGGCGGCAGGGAGTGACGATGGACAGCAAAGGCTTCACGCTTATCGAGCTTATGATCGTGGTTCTTATCATCGGCATCCTCGCGGTGATCGCCATTCCGAACTTCGCCACCATGGTCGCGCGCTCGAAAGAGGCGGCGGTCAAGTCGAATTCCCATACGATCCAGCTCGCCGCCGAGGACTTCTCGGTCCAGAACGACGGCGTCTATGCCGCCGACGTCGATAACGCCCAGACCCTGAGCGGAAAGACGATCACCCAGCTTCTGCCCAACGGCCTGCTCATGGAGAATCCTTTCACGAAGGCGCGCACCGAGCCCGTGAACGGCATCGCATCGAACACGGGCGAGGTCGGCTACACCTGCATCCAGCAGAACGGATCGAACGTCGGGTACAACATCACCGCCGTCGGAAAGACCCCGAACATGACGATTCTCGCGCTCATCAGCGGGCAGTGACCGGGGGCGGGTACGGAATCTGCATATCTGCCCTTCCCGAACCGTGAAACGGATCAAAACCATACGGATTCTTACCAGGGCGGCGGGATAGCTGCCACCGGAGCGCCGGGCCCGGGGGCCGCGCGCCGTTCTTCGCGCGAGGCATTGCCATGCACGTTCTGAATGTCGACGGGATCAAGAAGCATTTTCGAAGCGATATGTCCCTTGCGAAACGCGAGGTCCTGCGCGGGGTCACGTTCCACGCCCGGGAGGGTGAGGTTCTCGGATTCCTGGGCCCGAACGGCGCGGGGAAAACGACGACGATCAAGGTGATCCTCGGGCTCATCAAGGCACACGCGGGGAGCGTCACGATCTTCGATCGTCCGCCGGGGGATCCGCGCGCGATGGCGCGCATCGGATATCTTCCGGAAATGCCGTATTTCTATCCGCACCTTTCGCTCGCGGAGTTTCTCGGCTTCTGCGGACGTATGAGCGGCGTCGGGCGAACGGATCTGTCCGGCCGGATCGACAAGATTGTCGAGATGGTGGATCTCACGCCGCACCGGGCAAAGAGGCTCAAGACCTTCTCCAAGGGCATGCTCCAGCGCGCCGGCCTCGCTCAGGCGATTCTCCACGATCCGGATCTTCTCATCCTCGACGAGCCCTTTTCGGGGCTCGATCCGATCGGGCGGAAGATGGTGCGGGATATCCTCGTCGATCTCAAGAAAAGGGGAAAGACGATATTCTTCTCGTCGCACATTCTGAGCGACATGGAAGCGCTCTGCGACCGCGTATGCATCATCCGCGACGGGATCATCGCGAAAAGCGTCGTGCTCGACGATCTTCTGAGAATGGGAGAGGGAACGATCGAGGTGACGGCGCGCGGTTGGCAAACCGAAATGCTGCAGGGAATGCAGGAGTACCTTGAATCGGTGCGGACGACGGGGGGGGACGCCTTCCTCGTCGTGCGGGAGCAGCGCTTCGTGCGCCCCGTCATCGAGCGCCTCTTCGGCGGCGGCGCCGAAGTTCTCGCGGTCGTCAATCGGCACCGCACGCTGGAGAATCTGTTCCTCCGGGAGGTCGCGCGTCCGGAGGCGCGGACGTCGAAAGAGAAGAAGGAAGAGAAGCTCGTTTTCACCGGATTCTAGAGGTGTGCCGTGAACAAGATCGCAGAAGTCGCGCTCAACACGTTCAGGGAATCGATTCGGGAGAAGATTCTCGTGGTCGCGCTCCTTTTCGGAATCATTCTCATGGGGAGCTCCGTGCTGCTCTCTCCCCTCGCCGTGGGAGCGAAGCAGAAAATCGTCATGGACGTGGGTCTCGCCGCGATCTCGATCATCGGCGTGCTCATGGCCGTCTTCCTCGGCAGCACGCTCCTCCACAAGGAAGTGGACAAGAAAGCGATATACCTTGTGCTCTCGCGGCCGCTCTCGCGCTCATCGTTTCTGGCGGGGAAGCTCGCGGGAATCGTGATCGCCATCGCTCTGGTTCTGGTCGTCATGACCGTCGTGATGCTCGGAACGATCGTGCTCGGCAAGGGCATCGTGCGGCCCGCCGTTCTCGCGTCGGTGTATCTTTCGTTTCTCGAAACGACGGTCGTGTGCTCCATCGTGATGCTCTTCAGCACTTTCACGACCCCCCTGCTCACCTCGTTCTTCGCGCTCTGCGTCTTCGCCGCGGGAAGCCTGAGCGGGGATCTCAAGGTGTTCGCTTCGAAATTCGGGGGGGAGGGAATGAAGCTCGTGACGGAATCTCTCTATTATCTCCTTCCCAATCTCAAGGTGTTCAATCTGCGGCACGAAGCGGTTCACAACCTTCCCTTTGCGACGGGGGACATCCTGCGCGCAACGCTCTACGCGGCCGTATACTGCGCCGTCGCTCTTTTCTTCGCGTGTTCCATTTTCAGGCGCCGGGAATTCAAGTAGGGGAGAGGCATGAAGCGGAAACACGCCGAAATCGCGATGGCCGTCGCCGCCCTTGCGCTGCTCGTCGCGGCGTCGCGCGGCGTCGAAGGGCTCGCGCAGAAGAAGCACAGGCTCGAGGTTCTCTATCTTCCCTCGGGGCAGTTCATCGAGCAGGCGTCGCTCGGGTATCGCGACCTTTCCGCCGACGTTCTCTGGCTCAGGATGGTGCAGTACTACGGCGGGTACCGGATGGGCGAGAACGACATCGCCCTCTTCGCCCGCCTCGTCGACGTCATAACGGAGCTCGATCCGCAGTTCGTGTACGCGTACGTCTTCGGGGCGCTCATCATCGCGCAGGATCTCGGCGAGTTCAAGCAGGGGATCGGGTTTCTCGAGAAAGGGATTCGAAACAATCCGGAAGACTGGCGGCTCCCCTTCGAGCTGGGTTTTCTCAACTACGTCTACGCGCGTGATTATCCGAAGGCGCTCTTCTATTTCGAAAAGGCCGCGCGACTTCCCGGCGCGGCCCCCCAAGCGGCGCGCTTCGCCGCGTTCGTCGCGGCAAAGGCGGGCTACGTCGAGACGAGCATCGCGATGTGGGAGGAGATCGCGCGGACCTCGGACAACACGTATATCCGCGAGCTCGCCGAGCGCTACATCGCGAAGCTCAGAGCGGGGACCTTCCCCGGGATGGGCACCCCATGATCCCGTTCGTCTACGGGTGCGCCGCGCTCTTCGGTCTCCTGGTGGGGAGCTTTCTCAACGTCGTCATCTACCGCGTGCCGCGCGGTCTCTCCATCGTCGGACCGCGCTCGTTCTGCCCCCGGTGCCGCAAGAAGATCTCATGGTACGAGAATATTCCCGTCGCGAGCTACGTGGCGCTTCGGGGACGATGCCGCGGCTGCGGAGAGCGCATCGCGGTCCGGTATCCGCTCGTCGAGAGCGCGGGCGCCGCGCTCGCCCTCGCCGCCGTGTATCGCTACGGGTTCGGCGTCGACGCGGCATTCGCCTTCGCGATTCTCATGGCGCTCGCGGCGATCACGCTCATCGACTGGGATTTCAGGATCATCCCCGACGGCCTGAGCCTTCCGTTCATCGTCGTGGGGCTCGGATGGAGCCTCGTGAATCCCGGACTCACGCTCGCGAGCTCGGCCCTCGGAGCGCTGGCCGGAGGGGGAAGTCTCTTTGCGATCGGGGCGTTGTACAAACTCGCGAGAAAGACGGAAGGGATGGGAGGCGGAGACGTGAAGCTCATGGCGATGATCGGCGCGTTCCTCGGCATCAAGCTCATCGCCCCCGTGATTCTCATCGCGTCGTTCGCGGGGACTCTCTATGCGATCGTTCTTCTCGGATCGGGGAAGGGCGCGAAGACCGCGGTGGCCTTCGGCTCATTCCTCGCGCCCGCGGCGGCGTTTTGCCTCTTCTTCGGAGATCGGCTCCTTGCGTGGTATTTCAGGGGATTCGGGCGGTAAGGCACTTTGCACGTAAATTGCGCATTCCATCGGAGGGGGTTTCTCCCGTGCGCGTCGCATTAACGCAATCTGGTGTAATTACATAAGTTGAATGGATACGAGCTTTCCTTCCTTTGGCACGCTTGTTGCGTGTTTTGACGAATCGAGGCGATAGGATTACGGGCTATCAAGTAGCCAGTCAGCATTTTGCACATATACGCGATACCCAATCGAGTCGTTCAAGCCGGGGTTCCGGAACTGGAAAAGGTTGGTGTGATGATGATCTCTTTACCCTTTCTGAAGCGAAAAGGTTCTACGGTGGGGCTCGATATCGGTTCGAGCCATGTCAAGGTCATAGAGATCGATCATTCGGGCTCGAAGCCGAAGGTCACGCATTTCGGCCTCACGGCTCTTCCGCCCGAGGCGATCGTCGAGGGCGAGATCATGGACCGCGATCTCGTCATCGCCGGTATCAAGCAATGCATCGAGAGCGCGGGCGTGACGGCGACCGACGTCGTCACCGCGATCTCCGGACGCGCCGTCATCGTGAAGAAGGTCGTCATGGACAAGATGTCGTCGGAGGACGCGCAGGAGGCGATCTTCTGGGAGGCGGAGCAGCACGTGCCGTTCGACATCGACGACGTGTGTCTCGATTTCCAGATTCTCAAGGACGATATCGGCGCGAATCAGATGGAGGTTCTCCTCGTCGCGGCGAAGAAGGACATGATCAACACCCACGCGAACCTGATCAAGGACGCCGGCTT
>JAPLKY010000168.1 GCA_026387805.1 Candidatus Krumholzibacteriia bacterium | reverse complement strand
TTCGCCGCGAAGTATTATGACCAATCAACTTTCGAGCATAATTCGAGCCAGAAGGGCGGCCGCGCTATTCTTCAGCCCGGTCTTTGAGATCGGTGATGAACTTCAGGGCTTCGAGGGGTGTAATAGCATTTGTATCAATCTGTTGCAGCCGCGTTCGAATGTCATCGGGATCGTGAAAAAGTGTAGCCTGCTTCATCGGCTCGGTTCCGGCCGGTATCGCGCCCAGCTTCTCCCGTTCGAGCGATGCCAGGATTTCGCCGGCGCGGCGAATAACGGATTCGGGCAGTCCCGCGAGGCGCGCGACCTGAATGCCGTAACTTCTGTCGCTCGCCCCATCGCGGATCTTGTAGAGAAAAACGATCTGATCTCCCCATTCCCTGACTTCGACGCGCATGGTGCGCGCACGCGGAAAACGTCCGACGAGTCCCGTGAGCTCGTGGTAATGGGTCGCGAACAGGGTCTTCGGCCTGGGTCCTTCCCCCTCGAGGAGAAACTCGGAGACCGCCCAGGCGATGCTCAGGCCGTCGAGCGTGCTCGTTCCGCGCCCTATCTCGTCGAGGATGACGAGACTTCGTTCCGTGCAGCCGTTGAGAATCTTCGCCGTCTCGCCCATCTCGACGAGGAAGGTGCTCTTGCCCCGCGCCAGGTTGTCGCTCGAGCCGACGCGCGTGAATATCCGGTCGAGCAGGCTCACGGAGGCGCGCGCTGCGGGGACGTAGCTTCCCGCGTGCGCGAGAAGCGCGATGAGCGCGGCCTGGCGGATGTACGTCGATTTCCCGCCCATGTTCGGTCCCGTGAGTATGATGAAACTCTTCTCGCTCGATCGAAGCTCGATATCGTTCGGTATGAAATCCTTGCCGGAAATGCGCTCGACGACGGGATGCCGCCCTTCCGCCACGATGAGATCCCCCGTTTCGTTGATTTCGGGCCGGCAGTAGTTTCGTTCGAGGGCGGTCACGGCAAGCGCCGACAGGACGTCCAACGTCGATACGGCGGACGCGATACGCTGGATCGCCTCGCTCTCTCGGGAGACCATCTTGCAGATCGTATCGAATATCTCGCGTTCGAGCGCGATTCGACGCGCGTCCGCGCTGATGATCGTCTGCTCCTTGATCTTGAGCTCCTGCGTCACGTAGCGCTGCGAGGAGACGAGGGTCTGCTTGACAACGTAATCCTGGGGCACCTTGTCGTCGTAGGCGCGGGAAATCTCGATATAGTAGCCGAACACCCTGTTATATCCGACTTTGAGCAAGGGAATCCCCGCGCGCTCCCGCTCGGATTCCTGCAACCGCGCGATCCATGCCTTGCCGTCGACCGATTCCCGTATGAGGGCGTCGAGATCGTCCCGGAAGCCGCTTCGGATGACTCCCCCTTCGCGAAGGTGCGGCGGGCTCGCCGGATTGATGCCGCGCCGTATCACGTCGAGGGATGCAGCCGGAATCGACAAGCCCCCCGCCGCCTCCCGGATCTGGTCGGCATCGAAACGTCCCGCGGCTTCGGCGATTCCCGGAGCGCGCTCGAGCGCCTCGGCGAGCGCGAGCAACTCGCGCGGACCCGCCTTCAGCGCGGTGATCCGCGACAGGAGCCGTTCGATGTCGGGAAATCTCTTCAGCGTCCCGCGCAGCGCCCGCAGGGCCGTATGGTCCGAGAGAAGCGATCCGATCCCGTCGAGGCGCCGCTCTATCACCTCGGCCCGGCGCGAGGGGCGCATGAGCCATTTGCGGAGCTCGCGGGCGCCCGGCGCCGTTTCCGTCTGATCCAGATGGTGGATGAGCGTCGTATCGGGCGCATTCCCGCGCAGCGGTTCGAATACCTCGAGGTTCTCGAGTGTTTCGGCGTCGAGAAAAAGACTGTCCCGTGCGACGATGAGCTTGATGCCGGCGATGTGCGCGAGATCGCTGCGCCTCAGCTCCTTTACGAACGAAAGAAGGGCGCCGGCGGCTCCGATCGCGAGCGGTTTGTCCTCGAGACCGAAGCACGTGAGGTCGCTCACGCCGAAATGCGCGCGAAGCGCCGCGCGCGCGAATTGCTCCTCGAACTCATACGGCGCCCGCTCATCGATCGTCGTGCGCGCATCGAGCTCCTCTATGCGACTGCGCAGGCCGGGGAATCCCTGCGGGACGATCGCTTCGCGCAATCGTGTTCCGGCGAGCGATTGCTCGATCACCGGGGTCCCGTCCTCTCCGGCGCTGAACTCTCCCGTTGAAACGTCGAGCATCG
>JAPLKY010000025.1 GCA_026387805.1 Candidatus Krumholzibacteriia bacterium | reverse complement strand
CTCGGCATTCCCTTCGCGAACGGCGCGCCGAACCTCACCGTCGACGTGCCCGCCCTCATCGAGCTCGCCCGCGAGAAGAACGTCCCCGTTTGCGGGAAGGATTTCAAGACGGGACAGACCCTCATGAAAACGATTCTCGCCCCCGGGCTCAAGGCGCGCATGCTCGGCCTCAACGGCTGGTACTCGACGAACATCCTCGGGAACCGCGACGGCGAGGTGCTCGACGATCCGGAATCGTTCAAGACGAAGGAGGAGAGTAAGCTCTCCGTCCTCGAGCACATCCTCCAGCCGAAGCTCTATCCCGACCTGTACGGGAAGTTCTCCCACGTCGTGCGGATCAACTACTATCCGCCCCGCGGAGACAACAAGGAAGGCTGGGACAACGTCGATATCTTCGGATGGCTCGGCTACCCGATGCAGATCAAGATCAACTTCCTCTGCCGCGACTCGATCCTCGCCGCCCCCATCGTCCTCGACCTCGCGCTCTTCATGGACATGGCGCACAGGGTCGGCATGCGCGGCATCCAGGAATGGCTCTCGTTCTACTTCAAGAGCCCCATGCACGCGGCGGGGCTCTACCCCGAGCACGACCTCTTCATCCAGCTCATGAAGCTCAAGAACACCCTGCGGTACCTCCAGGGGGAGGATCTGATCACGCATCTCGGGCAGGAATACTACGACTGAGACGCCCCCGGGGCGCGCGGAAGAAGAAAGAGGGAGCGTTCGAAACGCTCCCTCTTTTCGTATTCACGCGAATCTCCCCGCCGCGCGCGCCGCGGCGGCCGCTACGCTTTGATGACGAAGTTCAGATAGGCGCCGCCGCCGCGATCGTCGCGGCGATACACGGTGAGCATGAATTTGTCCCCCTTCATGCCTTTGATGAGACCCTTGAACGCGGCGAGATCGCTCACCGGCTTGAGATTGAACTTCACGATGACGTCTCCCTGGCCAAGGCCCCCTTCCTCCGCGGGAGAGCCCGCCTCGACCTCGGTCACAATGACTCCGGCGACCTCGTCGGGAAGCCGGAGCCTTTGGCGATAGTCGTCGTTCAGATCGGCGAGCCCGACGCCTGAGAGAAGCGCGAGCTCGGGAGTGCCTTTCTCCTCTTCCGGCTTCGCCCCCGGCGCCGCCTCTCCCGGCCGCTTGGCCACCGTGACCGTGACGGTCATGCCCTTGCCGTCGCGCAGAAGCGCGAACTCGGCCTTGTCCCCCGGGTGCAGGGTCGATATGTTCCTTCTGAGCTCGCCGAGATTCTTCACGCCCTTGCCGTTCGCCGACGTAACGATGTCATTCACCTGGAGACCAGCCTTGCTCGCCGGGCTTCCTTTCTCGACCTTCGTGACGATGACCCCTTCCCTCTGCTTGACGCCGAAGAACTCGGCTTTGTCGGGCGTGAGGTCGTCCATGGCTATGCCGACGTATCCCCGCACGACCGTGCCGTGCGCGATGATGTCATCCATGATCGACTTCGCAACGTCGATCGGGATCGCAAATCCGATCCCGGCGTAGCTTCCCGTGTTCGAGACGATCATGTTGTTGATCCCGACGAGCTCCCCTCTTGTGTTGATGAGGGCGCCGCCCGAGTTCCCGGGATTGATCGCCGCGTCGGTCTGAATGAGCTCGACGTCGACCCCTTCCCCTACCGCGGCCGGCTTCGCGAGCCCGCTCACGATCCCCATCGTCACGGTTTGCCCGACCTGGAACGGATAGCCGATCGCGAGCACCGTCTGGCCGAGCCTCAGGTCGGATGAACGTCCGAGCTTGAGGATCGGCAGGTCCTTTGCCTCGATCTTGAGCACCGCGATATCGGTTGTCTTGTCCGTTCCCACGACCTTCGCCGCGAGTTTCCGGTTATCGGGCGGGGGAAGATAGACCTCGACGTCCTGCGCCTGCTCGACGAGATGATTGTTCGTGAGAATGTAGCCGTCCTCGGTGACGATCACGCCGGATCCGAGGAAGTTCTGAACCTGCTCCCGCGGGACGCCGAAGAAGCGCCTGAAGAACGGATCCTGCAGCATGGGATTATCGGACCGGCTCATGTCCGTGACGCGTTTGGACGAGATGTTCACGACGGCCGGGACCGCCTGCTCGACGATGGTCGGAATATCTTCGCCGTCGGCGAGGGCCTGCGCGCTCGCCTCGGGAAAATACTGTCGGACGTTCCGGACCTCTCCGCGCGCGTTATGATTCTCTCCGCGCCCATCCCCATGAGAAAGATGAACGCCAATCCGGCGACGACGAGAAAGAATTTAGCCCGAGCGCTTCGAAGTTTCATCGCACAACCTCCTC
>JAPLKY010000128.1 GCA_026387805.1 Candidatus Krumholzibacteriia bacterium | reverse complement strand
TTTCGAATTCCATGATCGCGTCGTCCGTCATGCCCCGATTCGCGTATGCGATACCGAGAAGGGTGTGAATATCGGGATAGTGCGGAGTCATGGACAGCGATCGTTTGAGCTCGGCGATGGCGGAGTCGTACTCGCCGTTCTGGATAGATTCGAGAGCTATCTGCTTGCTCACCTGCGCGGACGTGGGTTTCTCTTCGAGCAGCTTCCGGAACATCGAATCGCGCTCCTCGATCGGGGCGTCGTTCCGGATGAGACGCGCGAGCTCATTCACCTGATCGGCGAAGAATGACGGAGCGGTCGGAAGGCTCTTTGAAAGCTCTTCAAGGGCGCGTTCATTTTCGCCCGCGTCGCCGTAACTCTTCGCGAGCATGACGCGGGCCTTCAGATACGCCGGATTGATGGTGAGCGCCCGGTTGAAACAATCGCGCGACTCGCCGACGCGCCCGAGATCCGCGTAGATCCTTCCGAGGCCCAGATGAACGTCCGCGTAGCGGGGTTGCAGCTCGACCGCCTTCTCGAGCGCGGAGGCGGCCTCCGCCCGTTTGCCCTCCCGACATGCGAGCTTCGAGTACTCGACGTACGATTCAACCATGTACATGCGGATCATTTCCTGATCCTGGCTCTTCCCCTCGATCGCGATCCGCGACAGATAGGATTCGAACTCCTTGCACGCCCTCTTGTAGTCCCCGTTGTTCAGATGGGTAAGCGCCTTCTTGAGGGCGCTCCGCGGAACAAATTGGAAGAAGCGTTCGGAAAACATCGCTGTTGACCTGCCTTGCACAATGCACGTGTATGCTGCGTCCGGAATAACCGTATGATTCAATGAGCAATAAGCGAGCCAACGAACCCGTTCACGGGGAACCGACCCGGGGCAGATCGGAAACGCGCGGCACGAGCATGCGGCTGTCCCTTTCGACGGTGAGGTACTCACGGGACGAGTACGTCGGCGAGGCTACGAGGACGAGCTTCAATTCGCATTTTGCAAGGTCCGCGGCGGTGGGACAATCGACCTCGATCCGTCTCGAAAACCTCCCCGGCGGCAGCATGTAGGTCGCGATGATCGTAAAGCGCTTCTCCCCCTTATCGTCCTTCAGCGCAAGGGAAATCGCCGAGCACTCGGTGAGCAGGAACGAAACGTCGACGCTGCATCGCCGGCGAACGGGATCGAAAACGAGATTCTCGGCGGAGTATCGCAGAACGTCGGTGCCGATCCAGAAATACTGGGCGCCCGAACGCTCCGAGACGAAGATCTGTCCGAAACGGCGGTATATCGATATCCCGCGCGGCTCGTCGAAATGCGGTCCGATCTTGGATCCCGGATCGCCCAATGCGACGATATACGAAAGATGCCGATCGAACTTGTGAATCAGGCGCGCCTCGCGATCCGTGACGTATATGTTGCCGTAATAGTCGATGGCCACGTGATTGAAAGATCCCTCTCCCCCGATCGCGCTTCGACGTACGAGGCCGAGCGCCTTTCCTTCGGGCGACAGCTTCCAGAGCCTCTCCCCGAGGCTGTCGGTGAGTATGATGAAATGATCGCCGTAGTAGAGGAATTCGTCCCCCTCCGTG
>JAPLKY010000208.1 GCA_026387805.1 Candidatus Krumholzibacteriia bacterium | reverse complement strand
GACTGGCGTCATCTCGGGCACGCGCTCTACCGGGAGGACCGTCTCGCGGCGGCCGCGGGATTTCCCTGCCCCTTCGCCGCCGGCCTTCGATTGTATGCGATTCCCGCGATCGAAAGACGCGCGGCGCGGGGATTCGGCGCCGAGGGATCACGCTCGTTGTCGCTCGCGTTCTCGTACGATTTCCGCGGGAGTGTGTGCGTCGGATACGTCGGCCCCGCGGCCGCGCGCGCGGAGCCCGGGCCTCGGAGCGCCCGGGCCTTTCTATTCGTGCGCGCCGGCTCTCTCGTGCTCGCCGTGGATCGAGCGATTTCCGGCGCGCGCGGAAGGGATGAGCAGTGCGCCATCGAAGCGTGGTTCGGAGATACATTCGCATTCATGTCCGGGTACCGGTGGAAAACAGGCGAAATTTCGAACGGGATCGTCGTCAGGGTCTCGCGGGCGATTCTGGATTTTTCGTGGAGCCGCAGTCCGGCGTTGGGAAGCACGGTGACGGCCGGCGTCGGGAGGTCGTGGGAATGGTGAAATGGCCGGTCGGTCTGTGGGTGGCTCTCTCAATCGTGTCGTGCGGGGCGGCGCGCCGTCCGGCGGAAGGTCTCGAGATTCCAGATCCGTGGGATGGCGCCCGCGACGAAATGGTTCAGAGGGCAGGCGAAGAGCCCGATCTCGCGCAGAAGGACTTCGAAATCGCCGAATATCTTGATCATCTCGAGCTGGATGACGGTCCCCCCGTCCGCGCGACTTGCAGATTGACGGAGGGGATGATATCCCTCCCGGGGAAGGAGAGAACGGATGGATATCTGGCCCTGAGCGCCGAACGTTGGAAAGCGCTCTGCCGCGGAAGGCGAATGGATGGCGCCGCCGACGCGATTTCCTGGTATCTCTCCGGGGGCGCGTTTTCGGGCGCCGTACGGCTCCATGCGGGCCGTTTCGTGCCCGACTTCGCGCTCGGGCTCCTTTTCGGCGGATCGGGGGGATCGTCCCTTTCCTCGAGTGCGTTTCCGTTTCGAAGCCCGCGCCGAATCGCCGGCACGACCTCCTTCTTCCTGCAGACGCTTTATGGCGCTGGCGGAGAGGTTCGCTGCGGAGGGGTATATGCGGCTTTCTTCGAAGGGCGGCCGGTGACCTACGAGCCGAATGGCACGGAAGCCGGAGAGAGAAGGATTTCCGGCGCGCGGATAGAGGTGCGGCGCAGCGGCGCCGAGATCGGCATCTCCGGTTCGACCGGAGCATCCGAATCCGGGAGATACGTCTGCGGGATCGATGGGCGATGGAGATCGGATCGAATGCATGCCGGTCTCGAGATAGGATTCGATCGTTCGGGAGAGCCGGGCGTGCTTTCGGGATTTTCATACCGGGTCCCGGGCACGAGAGCTGCGCTCCTTCTCTATGCCGTCCCGCCGGGGGCCGCCGGAGTCTTCGGCTCGGTAAACGGAAGAACGCCCGGGCTAACCTCGTCGATCGGCGGCGCCGCCGTCGCCGCCGAACGCGAGGTCTTCCGGCGGATTCGCGCGAGAGCGTCGATCGACCGGTACGGGCGCTTTGACGGATTCCATGAAACGGTCCGGCAATCGACGAGGCTCGAGTGCGAGCGCCGGGGGAGAAGGAACCTTCTGAGGCTCACCTGGATCCGCGCGGGGGACGCGCGTCGGGACGTCGTTCCGTACCCCCCCGCGGACCAGAGCGGACTTGTGGCTTCGCATTCTCTCGGTCTTCTCTCCGAATTTCGCATCGACGGGAAGACGAGAATCGGTGTCGTTCTGAAAAGGATCGAGGAGGCGGATGGACTGGGATGGCTCGTTGCGCCTGTCCTTCGCGCCGACCTTCTATCGACCCGCCTTCGGGTAACGGCATCATTCGCCGCCTACAGAACGGTGTTCGGGCGGCCGGTGTGCTATTTCTCCGAACCCTCCCTTCGGGGGAGCTTCCCCCTGTGCATCGTTTCGCGTAATACCGACAGAGGAGCGCTTCTCATTGGTTTTGTTTTCAAACAGTTAGACCTCTTTCTTCATGCGGCGCTGGAGGATGGAGGAGTGCCGAAAATTTCCCTGCAGGCATCCGCTGATCTCTGACCCATTCTCGCACCCGCAGGCCTTGCGACGAATTGGAATCATTCATGCAAGAAGAAGGGCATGGTGGATTCCATTCGCACTATCGTCTATGACGACAAGACCTATGGCCGAAAGGTGGTTGCCTTTCCGCCGGAAATGCCTTTTCTCGAGCACGTGAACGAGCTTCTCTATTCGACGCCGACCGGAGAAAACAGGGACGGCCTCCTCAGGATCGCCGCCATCGAGCATACCTTTCAGCAGACCGACGCGCTCGGCGAATATCTCGCGAAGTCGAGCGAACCTCATAAGGAGATACTGAGAATAGCCGCTCTCGCCGCCGAGGGGGAAGGCGCGGGTATCAAGCTGCTCTATGCCGCGCTCCTCGCGCTCCCGCCCGCCGAGATGATGGTGACGGAGCTCGTCGATTTCAGAAACGTGAAGCGCGTCATGGCGCGGATCGCTCTGAAGGAAGAAACGGGGGCGGCGCTGAAGGAAAGCGAGGATTGGTTCAAGAAGAAGGTTATTCTTCTGTCGATCTCGCACCCGCTGCCCGGTTCCTCGAGCGCTCCGGACGGCCGGCCCTGGCTCGGCTGGAGCGAAGGGGTCAGACGTGCGATCGCGGATCCCGACAGGCGCTGGGACAAGGCGATCATGGAACGCGCGAAGGCCGAGCTCGAAGCGCTCGATCTGCGCATCAAGGGTACGCTCGCCGCGATCAATTTCATGCACAAGGAACGTTCGACGATCTACCTGATCGCGAAAGCGGAGGAGACCAAGTGGCGGATGCAGGCGCTCGAGGGCGCCTACCAGCGCTACGGCGAGGCGACGCTCCTTATCCGGCAGAAGCTCGGGGAGAAGTGGGATCCGGCCGTCGCCGAGCTTCGCAAGACCC
>JAPLKY010000330.1 GCA_026387805.1 Candidatus Krumholzibacteriia bacterium | reverse complement strand
ATACGAAGTAGCGTTCTTTCCACAGTCCCGGGCAGCCGGCCACAATTCTCCGCACATGACACTGAAAGAACACGAGGTTCGACAGCGGAATGTCACGGTAAACCGTGAAGCGGAGGATGGCGCCGCCGAGGAGCGGAAGGTCCGCCGGCGGAATCGTGCCGAGCTGCTGGCTGTTGCACGCGGTCGAATACTTCGTCATGTCGATCACCGGCGATACGGCAATTTCGTTCTGGCACGGAGCGGCGATGCCGCCGGGGCCCATGCAGAACGGCGTGTCGTACAGGCCGGGATAGCTCGAGCTCGGGTTCGGCGAATTGAGGAAGTAAATGAGCTGAGTGGCGAAGTTGTCGCCGCACGGATCCTTGTCGGTCAGGTTGTTCTTGAGACCGGCATAGTTTCCGAACGCCACTTCGGGAGCACCGATCCAGATGCCGGCGCTCGTCGCGCCGACAGCCGCCGCTTCGAAGTTCTGGTAGTTGTTCAGGGCGGCGTTGTCGATGACGCGGATGCTGTCGATGATGCAGCCGCCGTCGGTGTTGTAGAGGCCGTCCTGATCGCTCCAGGCACCGTCAGCGGTGAAGTGGAAGCGAAGCTTCTTTCTCGCCTGCGTAAGCGCGATGAAGTAAGAGGCAGTCGTATCGCCGGCACCGGTGTACTCGGCGACGACCTGCCAGTTGCCCCCGCCCGCGTCGTATTCGACTCTCGTGAAGTCGTAATCCGGCTCGGAGTCATAGCGCGCCTTGAAGGACAGCGTTATCGAACCAACGAAGTTAAACCCATCGGTCTTCAGCATCTGGTTCCAGCCGTTGCCGTAACCAGGAGCGTCATACCATGAGCAGAGGTACGGATCGGTCGTGCTCGGACGGGCGCCGCACCACATGGACTTTGTTCCCTCAAGGGCTGTGAGGCCGCCGTAGCTGCCTCCGCCGAGCCCGTTGAAGTCGTCCACGTGGAAGAACGTGCCCCTCTGAGCGGTTTCATCCGACTTTGTCCAACCCTGCCAGTTCATCTGCTCGAACGTGTACCACACCATGCAGTACGTATCCACGGCTGCTTCTTCATAGAGACCACGAAGGCCCGGATCGCTGAGCTCGGAATTCTCGCTCTCCGACCAGGCCTTAATGGGACGCAAACCGGGATTCGCTACATCGCGTGCAGCGACCGAGCCGATGAGCAGGGCTACGAAACAGACGCCTAGTAAAAGTACTAGTGCCTTTTTCATTCTTGTTTTCCCCCCATCGTTAAGAAAACAACTTGAATCGACGCACAACGAATTCTGGAATCTCGAAGAGCAAAGTGCTGAACCCCCTTTACATCGAATCTCTTTCTTTCTTCATCACCTCTCTTTCTTCGACTCGATATGCTAAGCAGGGCATCATCCGTCAGAGTTCCTAAACTTTCTTTGTCGAGTAAGCCTGGCTCTCCAACGGCGGTGGGGGTTGTAACCCCGCTCGATAAAGGAGGCCGTCCTTTCGAACAATCCTCCACTCTGCTTTCGAGACAGTTAGGATTGTAGCACAGGATTCGAGAAAATGTCAAGCGGGAATTTCGCCTCGATACTCAGGGGATTTCGATAGTTACGAAGGGCGCAGATCGGTCCGGCCCGTCATTCGCCTGCTATCTGCGCAAAATCGCAGAACACCATTACAGCCCTGTAACTGCTTGCCAAAAATGCTATTCTGTTATTTCTTATTTTTTCGTCCTCACAATTCACCAGAACGTCATCGAAGAATTTATTCACGTATGGCACAATCCCCTTGAGAATACCGATGGAATGCTGCACCTGGCCGGATCGCTTGGCATCGAGAAGCTTCCGGCATGCATGCGACATCTCGTCGTTCAGCTTCTTCTCGGCGTCGACGAGGAAGAGCGTCGAAGAGAATCCGAGCTCGTCCTCCCGCCCGGCGGAGAACGCCTCGAGCGCGTTCATCCCGATATCCTCGGCGTATCCGTCCCTGAGCGTTCGCGGAATGATATTCGTCACGCGTTTCATCGCAAGCACGAACGCCGAGAGCTCCCCGCTCTTTCTCAGGCCCTGGAGCTCGTCCGCCATATCCTTGACCGCGTGCGGATACTCCCAGGGAGACGCGAGCACTGCCGCCGCGAGATCGTGATCGACGCCCTCCCCGCGGACGATCGTGTACAGCCGCTGCGCGTAGAATTCGCGAATCTGCTCGAGGAGTTTCCCGCGATCGCGCGACGGATCCTTCAACGCGTCCGCATAAAGCCCGATGCTGCGGTCGAGCGCCTTCGGAAGCGGGAGCTGCGATCGCCGCGCGATGAGGATTCGCAGGACCCCCATCGCGTGTCTTCGGAGCGCGTAGGGATCCTGGGAACCCGATGGTTCGAGGCCCATACGGAAGCATCCCGTGATCGTGTCGATCTTGTCGGCGAGCGCGAGGAGCGCGCTCGTTTCGCCGTGCGGCATGCGGTCACCGGCGAACCGCGGCAGGTAGTGCTCGTAAATCGCCTCGGCGACCTCCTCCTCCTCGCCGGAGACGCGGGCGTACTCGCGTCCGATATAGCCCTGGAGCGCCGTGAACTCCTTCCCGTCTTTCACCATCTCGCTCGCGAGATCCGCCTTCGCGAGCAGCGCCGAGCGCCGGATGCTCCTGTCGAGCTTCTCATCCGCGATTCCCGACGTCGACGCCATCCAGAGCGCGAGCGCCTCGATCCGGGAGGCCTTTCCCGCGAGGCTTCCGAGCCCCTCGAGCCAGACGATGCCGTCCAGCTTGCCCGCCATTTTCTCGAACGGCGCGGAGGTGTCTTCCCGGTAGTAGAAGACGGCGTCGTCGAGCCTCGCGCGAAGCACCCTCTCGTATCCCTTCACGATGCCCGCGGGGTCGCTGCGCTCGCCGTCGGCGAATGCAACGAAGTGCGGCACGAGCTCTCCGCGGGGACCTGCCACGGAAAAATAGCGCTGGTGGCTCTTGAGCGCGGTGACGATGACCTCTCGCGGGAGCGCGAGGAACCCCTCGTCATACCTTCCCGCCATCGCGACGGGGGATTCGAGGAGGTTCGCGACGATCCCGACGAGATCCTCGTCCTCGACGAGCGCGCCCCCCTGCGAGCGGGCGCACGAGCCGGCCGCCGCGCGAACGGCGTCGCGCCGCGCGGCGGGTTCGAGAACGATCCCGTTCCCGCGCATGAGCGAGAAGTAGTCATCCACCGTCTTCACGGGGATCGTCTTCTCGAAGAGCGGGGAAAGACGCGTTCGCCGGCCGGCGACGAGCCCGCCGGCCTTCACCCTCACGACTTCCGACCCGAAGAGGCACAGGATCCAGCGGATCGGCCTCGCGAAACGCATCCCGCCGGAAGTCCACCGCATCGTTTTCGGCGCGCGGATCCGCTGGATCCATTGCGGCAGGCGCTCTCTCATGATCGAGGCGGTCGACTGCCCCTTGATCCGCTTGACGACGGCGAGGTAGGCGCCCTTCGGCGTCTCGACTCGCGCGAGTGCGCTCGTAGGCACGCCCTGCGATTTCGCGAACCCCTCCGCCGCCTTCGTGAAGCTCCCGTCCGAGGCGACGGCGACCTTCACCGGCGGACCTACGATCTTCTCCTCCGCGTTCTCCTGTTTCACGGCGAGGCCGCGCGCGAGGAGAACGATGCGCTTCGGGGTGCCCATAACGGCTATCCCGTCGCACGGAATCCGTTCGGCCCCGATCCCTTCCTCGAAGAGCTTCCGCGCCTGTTCTATCATATCGTCGAGGTATCCGCTCGGCAGATTCTCGCACCCGATCTCGAGAAGGAAATCCTTCTTCACGTCCGCTCCTTTGTGCCGGTGCGCGCGCGCTCGAGCAACGGAAAACCGAGCCGCTCGCGATCGGCGACGTACGCCTCGGCCGTCTGGCGGGCGATCTCCCTGATGCGGGCGATGTAGCTCGTTCGCTCGGAGACGCTCACCGCCCCGCGGGCATCGAGGATGTTGAAGATATGCGAACATTTCACGACGTAATCATAAGCGGGGAGAATGAGCCCCTCGCCGAGCATGCGCTTCGCCTCACCCTGCAGACGGTTGAACATGTCGAAATAGAGCGGCACGTCCGCTTTCTCGAAGTTGAACCTGCTGAATTCCCGCTCCCCTTCCCGGTTGAGGTCGCCCCAGGTCACGCCTCCCCCCCACTCGACGTCCATGATGTCGTCGACGCCCTGGAGGTACATGCAGATACGCTCGAGCCCGTAGGTGATCTCGGCCGAGATGGGATCGAGCTCCATCCCTCCCGCCTGCTGGAAATAGGTGAACTGCGTGATCTCCATTCCGTCGAGCCAGATCTCCCATCCGAGCCCCGCGGCGCCGAGCGTCGGCGATTCCCAATCGTCCTCGACGAGCCGGATGTCATGCGCCTTCGGATCGATCCCGAGGGCGGTGAGACTCTTGATATACAGCGGAAGAACGTTCCCGGGAGCGGGCTTGAGAATGACCTGGTATTGGTTGAATTGCTGCACGCGGTTCGGATTCTCACCGAACCGTCCGTCCTTGGGACGCTTCGTCGGCTCGATATATGCCGCCCGCCACGGCTCGGGTCCGAGAACCCTGAGAAACGTCGCGGGATTCATCGTGCCGGCGCCGACCTCCGAGTTGTACGACGTCAGCAGTAGGCACCGCTCGCCGGACCAGAACCGCTCCAACGCGGTAACTACCTCTTGAAAGGTCACTGGCCGTTCACCCCCTTGCAGAGACGCAATGCGTGCGGAAGCCGATAGCCTTCCACGTGGCTGACAAAGAAACGATGGATGAGCTCGCCGATCTCCCGGCGTTCGGTCCGGTCCAGCCTTTCGCCGCCGGTTCCTTCAAGCCCGAGCGCATCCATTCGACGGACGAGCGCCGACGCGGTGCTCGAGAGCATGCGCCCTTTCTCGCTCCCGCAGGAGGCGCAGCTCACGAAACCGCTCGCCGCCTCGATCGAGAACGCCGATCCATCGAGAGATCTGCGGCAGCGGGCGCACGCGGCGGTGGATGGGAATGAGCCCGCCAGCTTCAGCACGTCGATCTCGAGGGCGAAGAAGAGCGCCCAGGGATCCGGTGCGGCGGAAAGCAGCCTCATGAACCGTTCGATCAGATCGAAGGCCCTTTCGTCAGCCGAGCGATCGACGACCGAGCGGTCGATGATTTCGAGCCCCGCCTGAAAAAGGCAGAGCCGCTCGAGATCGCCGCCCGCCGCTTCGAATGT
>JAPLKY010000237.1 GCA_026387805.1 Candidatus Krumholzibacteriia bacterium | reverse complement strand
CCGGGGAATCGGCCGACCGTCTCCTTGAGCCGATCGAGTCCGCTCTCGCTGAAGGCTTCCGGATGAATCGTGAGGTGCACCTTTCTCGCGAGCATATGGACGGCCTCCCCGATCGTATACACCTCGTCGGCGATGATCTTGACGTCCCCCCGATCCTTCACCGATATCTTTCCAGCCACGACGATGATCTGGTCCTGCTGGAGCTTCTTCCGCCGCTTCTGGTAGCAATCGGAAAAGGCGATGATCTCGTAAGAGCCGTGCACGTCCTCCACCGTGACGAAGGCCATCGGAATCCCCTTGCCATCGAGGATGACGCGCAGATCGGTGACGAGGGCGGCGCCCACGACCGCCTCCCGATCGCGCTTCTCCTTGAGCTTCAGGCTGTCGACGCTGATGAGCTTTCCGAGCATCTCGGCATAGCGGTCGAGCGGATGCCCCGAGAAGTAGAATCCAAGCGATTCCTTCTCTCGATGGAGCCGCGTCGATTCATCCCAATCGCTCACGTTTTCGAGGGCACCGGCGTCTCCCGCGGAGGCTCCGTCGGAAAAGCCGAGAAAACCCTGCCCGCGATCCTTCTCGCTCTGACGGCGCTGCGCCCGGGCGAGGATGCGGTCGAGGGTCGCTATCTTCTGCGCCCGCGTTCCCGGAAGGGCGTCGAGGGCGCCGCTCTGGATGAGACTTTCGATCACGCGCCGATTCACGAGACGCAGGTCGATGCGCTCGGAGAAGTCGAAGACGTCGCTGAACGGCCCCGCCGCGCGCGCATCGACGACCGACTGGATCGCCTGCACGCCGACGTTCTTGATCGCGGCGAGCCCGTACGTGATCTCCCCGTTGGCGAGGCCGAAACCGATCCCGCCGACGTTCACGTCGGGCGGATGCACGGAGAGACCGAGGCTCCGGCACTCGTCGAGCAGCACCATGAGCCTGTCGGTATCGCCCATGTCGCACGTCATCGAGGCCGCCATGAAGGCCGCCGGATAATGCGCCTTCAGGTAAGCGGTCTGCATCGAGATGACCGCATACGCCGCCGAATGCGATTTGTTGAAGCCGTAGCCGGAAAAGTAGTTGATGAGATCGAATATCTTCGCCGCTTTCTTCTTCGTGAGCCCGCGTTCGAGCGCGCCGGCGATGAAGCGCTCGCGCTGCCTCTCCATCTCGTCCTTCTTCTTCTTCCCCATCGCGCGCCGCAGGATGTCGGCCTGACCGAGCGTGAAACCCGCGAGCTCGCTCGCGATCTTCATGACCTGCTCCTGATAGAGGATGACGCCGTAGGTTTCCGCGAGAATCGGCTCGAGACGCGGGTCTTCGTAGGCGATCGGCTTGCGGCCGTGCTTGCATTCGATGAAATCCGAGACCATGCCGCTCCCGAGAGGACCCGGCCGGTACAATGAGTTGATGGCGATGACGTCTTCGAACTTCGTCGGGGCGATCTTCCTGAGAACGTCGCGCATGCCGGAGCTCTCGACCTGGAAGATGCCGACCGTCCGACCTTCCCGGAAAAGCTCGAAGGTGGCGTCGTCGTCGAAGGGTATCGCGTCGGGATCGATGCGCACGCCCTCGTGCCGCTCGATGAGATCGATCGTGTTCTTTATCTGCGAAAGAGTCTTGAGCCCGAGGATGTCGATCTTCAGGACGCCGAGATCCTCGAGTATCTTCATCTCGTACTGGGTCGTGACCTCCCCCTTGTTCGAGCGGTAGAGGGGCACGTAGTCGGTGAGCTTCGTCGGGGTGATCACGATCCCCGCCGCGTGCGTCGAGGCGTGGCGGGCGAGCCCCTCGAGCGAGAACGACAGATCGATGAGTCTCTTGACCGCCGCATCCTCTTTGTAGAGCGCATCGAGCTCGGGCACGGTCTCGAGCGCCTTCGCGAGCGTCGTGCCCGACTGCGCCGGAATCATCTTCGCGAGCTTGTCAACCTCGCCGTAGGGCACTTTGAGCACGCGACCCACGTCCCGAACGACCGCGCGCGCCGCCATGCGCCCGAAGGTGATGATCTGACATACGTTGTCCTTGCCGTATTTGCCGATGACGTACTCGATGATCTCCTGTCGCCGCTCGTCGCAAAAATCGACGTCGATGTCGGGCATGGAGACGCGCTCGGGATTGAGGAGGCGCTCGAAGATGAGCCCGTTCTCGAGCGGGTTGATCGAGGTGATCCCGAGGGCGTAGCAGACGAGGCTCCCCGCCCCGGACCCTCTTCCGGGTCCGACGGGTATGTTCCGCTCGCGGGCGGCGTTCACGATATCCCAAACGACGAGGAAGTATCCGTCGAAATCCATGCGCGATATCACGTCGAGCTCGTACCGGACCCGCTCCAGAACCTTCTCGTTCACCGCCGGGAGGCGCCTCGGCAGATTCTCCATGACGACATGCTCGAGGTACTCCCGCGCGCTCGCGAAACCCGGCGGGAGCGGAAACCGCGGCAGATGCGAGCGGCTCTTTCCGAGTCGGAAGTCGCACATCTCCGCGATCTCGATGCTCGCTTCGAGGGCGCGCGGATGCTCGGGGAAAAGCGCCGCCATCTGCTCGGGGGTCTTGAAATAGGTCTCGGGATTGGAGCGGAGCACCCGCGCCGGATCG
>JAPLKY010000309.1 GCA_026387805.1 Candidatus Krumholzibacteriia bacterium | reverse complement strand
GAGCTCTGGAAGCGCATGAGCGCGAACGCTCTCGAACGGGTCAAGGAGCTCACGTGGGAGCGCTGCGCTCGCGAGACGCTGGCGCTGCTCAAACGCATCGTGGGCCGGTAGCGGAAGGGTGTTCCGGTGAGCGGGAAAAGGATTCTGATTCAGCTCGTCAAGGTGACGGTCAGCGTCGGGCTCATTGCGTTCCTCTTCCACAAGCTTTCCCCGGAGAATCTTCTCGCCGATCTTTCCCGCGTGAGGCCGTGGCAGCTCGTCATTTCGACCGTCATCTTCTTCGTCAGCGCGGGGCTCGGGGCGTATCAGTGGCATCTTCTCCTCAAGGCCGGAGGCATCGCGCTGCCATTCCCGAAGACGTTCAAGGTCTACTTCGTGGGACTGTTCTTCAATAACTTTCTGCCCGCGGGCGTCGGCGGCGACGTCATGAAGATCTACGACGTGACCCGCGTGGGCAACGACCCGCATCAGGTTTTCGCCGTCACGATGCTCGATCGCGTCATCGGGATCACCGGGCTCTGCATACTGGCTCTCGCCGCCTCCTTCATTCTCCTCACGGGTGAAGGGCTCTACAATCTGTACCTCTACATCATCATATTCGCCGGATGCGTCGCGCCCGTGCTCGCGCTCATCATGAACAAACGCCTCTCGCGCGGCGTGAGACGTCTCTTCGGAAGGATTACGCTCTGGGGGCTCGGGGGGCGCTTTGACGCGATATTCCGTCACCTGGGGGAGTATCGGCGTCTCCGCATGCTTCTCGTTCGGCTCACCGTGCTCGCCATGGCCGTGCAATTCCTTCGCGTCGTGACGCACGTTCTCGTCGCCCAGTCCCTCGGAATCACCGTGACGAATCTGCATTTCGTCCAGTTCTTCGTGTTCGTCCCGCTCCTCAGCCTCATCATGATACTCCCCATCTCGATCAACGGGCTCGGTGTGCGGGAGGGCGCGGGGGTACTCCTTTTCACGCAGATCGGTTTCTCGAAGGAGCAGGCGCTCCTCATGGAACTTATTACCTATGCGATCATGGTTATGGTAAGCTTGGTGGGAGGCTTCTTCTTTCTGCAGCGAAGCTTCGAGCGCAAGGGTGGAATCGAACCGCAAGAGGTACACACCGATGTCTGATACGACGATCAATCGAATACTCGCCATCGTTATCTTCCTCGTTCCCCTCGTCGTGTATTCGCTCACGATGGCGCCGACGCTCGTGTTCTGGGACAGCGGCGAATTCATTTCGACGGCGTATATCCTGGGGATACCGCATTCGCCGGGGACGCCGCTGTTCACGCTCGTGGGGAGGGTGTTCGCGATGCTGCCGCTGCCGATGGAGGCGGCGAAACGGATCAATTTCTTTTCCGTCGTGTGCGGCGCGCTCGCCGTTCTCATGTGCTACCTGGTCGCCGTGACGACGCTGCGGTTCATGTATCCCTCGCTCAAGGGCAGGCTCGGCCGGTTCATGACGTACGCGGGCCCGTTCACGGGGTCCCTGTTCCTCGCCTTTTCCTACACGCATTGGCTCGATTCGACCGAGACGGAGGTGTACGCGCTCAACCTCTTCGTGATGGGGCTGTGCACGTGGCTCGCGCTTCAATGGTACCAGAATCCC
>JAPLKY010000364.1 GCA_026387805.1 Candidatus Krumholzibacteriia bacterium | reverse complement strand
GCATTTCAGGATGAACGCGCGACGATCAGCGAAAAAATATGCCCCACATAACCGTCATCGCCGAGAGCTTCCATCGCGCGCACGCCGTCGGCGATCAGCCGGCCTGCAGTTTCGCGGGATACGCCGATGCCGAAGTGCGCCGGATAGGTGATCTTCTTCCTTTTCGCGTCCTTGCGCAAGGCTTTTCCTGCCCGCTCCGCACTGCCCTCGATGTCGAGAATATCGTCGATGATCTGGAACGCCAGTCCGGCCGAGCGCCCGATCCCATGTATCTCCAGGACCTTCTTCCGTTCGGCGCCCGCGAGCGCAGCCCCGATGGAAAGGGAAGCGCCGATGAGCTCCGCCGTCTTGCGGCAGTGGATGAAGCGCACGCGCTCCTCCGTCGGCTCCAATCCTTCCCCCTCCAGATCGGCGACCTGCCCCCCGACAAGGTACCGGGACCCCGCGGCTCGGGAAAGAATGCGCACCGATTCCAGGACAGGTTCCGCGGGGACGCCGCAGCGCGCAAGTATCTCGAATGCGAGCGTCAGGAGCGCGTCACCGGCGAGAACCGCCACCGCTTCGCCGTACGCCTTATGGCAGGAAGGCTTCCCTCTGCGGATATCGTCGTTATCAAGAGCCGGGAGATCGTCATGTATGAGCGTATACGCGTGCAGGCATTCGATCGCGCATCCCGCGTCCAGGGCGGCCTCGCGATGAGGATCGCCGCAGAGCCGATGGCCGGCGAGACAGAGGATCGCGCGGATGCGCTTTCCCCCCGCGACCGTCGCGTATCGCATCGCGCCGTGGAGCGATACGGGCTCTTCATCCGCGCGCGGAAGAACCACGGCGAGCCTCTCCTCGACCGCGCGGCGATCATCGGCGATTCGCGCCGCAAAACCGGTTGCCGTCACGCTACTCCTCCCCTTCCCCCCCCTGCTCGGCGATCTCCTCGGTGAGGCGCTTCATCCGCTGCTCCGCCTCGCGCACGATGCCCTTGCAGAGTGTGCCAAGCCTCATCCCTTCCTCATAGAGCTTCATGCTCTCCTCGAGGGGGACGTCCCCGTCTTCGAGCCGTTTCACGATTTCGTTGAGCCGGCCGAGCGCATCCTCAAAGCTCATTTTTTTCGCCATGGCCTTCCTTTCTGCTTCTCCCGCACCGAGCACAGAACCCCGCCATCGTAGAAATGAACCGTTATCCGGTCCCCGCGGGAGATCTCCTCCGAGCGCGGAATCACGCGCTCTCCGCGGCCGGCCGTGCAAAACGAGTATCCCCGCCTGAGGACGCCTCGCGGATCGAGCCCGGCAAGGGCGTCGAGTCTCCCGGCGATCTCTTTCTTTCTGAGCGACAGATCCCCCTGCAGCCGCACCATCATCACGCGCAAGCCATGATCGATCGATCCGGCCACGAGACGCATCCCTCCCGCCGGGTCCCCGCGCGCGAGCCTCTCGAGCGTTGAATCGAGCGAAGCTCGCAATCGTCCCGTCCGCCCGTCGATGCACCTCGCCATATCCGCGTCGAACTCATCGAGCAAACGCGCGAACGCCAGAATCTCCGATCGCCTGCCGTTCGAAATCCGTTCGAGAAACCCGTCGATCTCGAGCTCGGCGCGCTCCATCCGGTGCTCGATCGCCGGGAACGCCGAGCTTCTGACGAGGTACTCGGCGAGATGCCCCCTGCTCTCGAGCAGCGCCGCTTCGACCATTGAAATCCGCCGGAGGAAGTCGTCGAGCGCGCGCCGAACCTCGTCCATGACCGGCGTCGCGAGCTCGGCTGCCGCCGTCGGAGTCGCCGCGCGCAGGTCCGCGACGTGGTCGGCCACCGTCGTGTCGATTTCGTGCCCTATCCCCGCGATGACCGGATGAACCGAGCCGGCTACGGCGCGAGCGACCTCCTCGCTGTTGAAGCTCCAGAGATCCTCGATGCTCCCTCCTCCGCGCGCGAGAATGACGGTATCGACGTCTTCCATGCCGTTCGTCGTTTCGAATGCCTGTACGATCGATTGCGCGGATCCGGGGCCCTGTACCTCCGCCCGGACATGGACAATCTCGGCGACGGGCCACCTCCGGCGAAGCGTATCGACGATGTCCCGGATCACGGCGCCGGTCTGCGACGTGATCACCGCGATCCTCGCCGGGTAGCGCGCGATCGCGCGCTTGCGATCGGCGGCGGTAAGCCCTTCGTCCATGAGCCGCTTGAGCAGACGCCTGAATTCGAGCTCCATGTTACCGTGCCCGGCGGGAATGAGGTCGGTCGCGATGATCTGTGTCTGACCGGAGCCGCCGAAATGAGAGATCCTTCCCGGCGCGATGACGAGCATCCCGTTTCCCGGGGCACAGGCGACGCGCTCCGCGTACCGACGGAACAATACCCCGTGGATCATGTTCGCTCCGTCGCGAAGCGTGAAATAGGCGTGCCCGGATGTGTGAAGCTTGAAATTGGCGATTTCTCCGATGACGTTCACGCGCGGAAATTCGGACTCGAGATGCTGTCTGACGGCCTCGCTGATCTCCGTCACCGTGTAGAGATCCGGCCGGGCGTCGCCGATCGGGCCGTTCCCGGAGCTATCCATCATCCCGCACTCCGTGCGCCCATCGTGCGGCCTGGAGCGTATTTCGCATGAGCATCGCGACGGTCATGGGCCCCACGCCGCCCGGAACGGGCGTGATGAGCGAAACCATCGGGTAAGCCGACTCGAAATCGACGTCCCCGGTGAGACGATACCCCTTCTTCGCGGACGCGTCGGGAACGCGATTCATCCCGACGTCGATGACCACCGCCCCGCCCCCGATCATGTCCCCGCCGATCGCATGCGCCTTGCCGATGGCGACGATGAGTATGTCGGCCTCCCTCGTCACCAATCCGAGATCGCGCGTCGAGGAATGACAGATCGTGACGGTCGCGTTGCCGCTCCCGTGCTTCCGCGAAAGAAGCAGCGCAACGGGTTTTCCGACGAGAATGCTCCTCCCCACGACGACGACGCGCCTCCCTTCCGTCCTCGCGCCGTAACGCGCAAGCAGCTCGAGGATGCCGAGCGGCGTGCATGGGATGAAACGGGGTTTATCCGACGCAAGACGTCCGAGATTGTACGGATGCAATCCGTCGACGTCCTTGTCGGGCGATATGCTCTCGATGATCTTCTGTTGGTCGATGTGCGGGGGAAGCGGCATCTGGACGAGAATGCCGTCGATCCCGGGATCCGCGTTGAGGCGATCGAGCCGGTCGCGGAGATACGCGGCCTCCACGGTCGCCGGCAATTCTATGAGCGTCGATCCGATCCCGCAGCGTGCCGCCGCGGTCACCTTGCTCTTGACGTACGCCTGGGAGGCCGGATCCTCCCCGGCGATGACGACCGCGAGAAACGGCGGCCGGCGGCTTCTCGAGAAATCCGATACGCCCGCCGCGACCTCCGAGAAGATCGTCTCCGCGACCGCCTTCCCGTCGATCAGCTTCTCCGGCCCAGAGCTCATGACTGCTCCTCGATGATTTCGACCACCTCTCGAATCCGCACGACCTCCCGGGCGTGCCCCGTCGCCTCATCCACGTCGACGAGGAGCCCGCCGATGCACGCGGCGCCGTCCGACACCTCGAATCTCACGGGAAGCGCGCGCATGAACCGCTCGATCACCTGCTCTTTGCGGACTCCGATCACCGAATCGATCGGTCCGACCATGCCGACGTCCGTTATGAAGCCGGTCCCGCCGGGAAGAATCCGTTCGTCGGCGGTTTGCACGTGCGTATGGGTTCCGACGACCGCGCTGACCCGCCCGTCGAGATAGGCCGCAAGCGCCTGCTTCTCGCTCGTCGCTTCCGCGTGAAAATCGACGAGGACGATCTTCACGCCCGGCGGGATTTCGCTCAGGATCGCATCCGCCGAGCGGAAGGGGCAATCGATCGGAGTCATGAAGGTTCGCCCCTGGAGATTGATGACGGCGAACGGCGTGCCCCGCGTCTCCCGCACGACGAATCCCCTGCCGGGAACTCCCGGAGGATAGTTCGCCGGGCGCAGCAAATCCTCCCGCGAATCGAGAAGCGAGAGCCCCTCGCGCTTGTCCCAGACGTGGTTGCCGCTCGTCATGATGTCCACGCCGCAGGCGACGATCTCGTCGATGACCTTCTGGGTGATCCCGAAGATCGCCGCGGCGTTTTCCACGTTGCCGACGCAGAGATCCACCGCGTGACGCGTCTTGAGGACGCCGAGCCCTTCGGCGAGCGCCCTCCTGCCCGACTTCGATATGATATCGCCGAGAAATAGGATGCGCATAGACTTTCGCGCGCTCACCGCGCGTAATCGACCGCCCTCGTCTCCCGCACGACGACCACCTTGATCTGGCCGGGATATTCCATGTCTCCCTCGATCTTCCGCGCGATCTCCGAACACAGATCCGCGGACTGCGCGTCGTCGATCTTCTTGAAGTTCACGAGAATCCGTATCTCGCGTCCCGCCTGGATCGCGTACGATTTCTCGACGCCCTCGAAGGCATCGGCGATCTTCTCCAGCTTTTCGAGTCTCCTGATATAGTTCTCGAGCGTTTCGCGGCGCGCGCCCGGGCGCGCTCCGGAAATGGCGTCCGCGGCCGAGATGAGATGCGTGATCATCGAGGTCGCCTCCACGTCTTCATGGTGCGCCGCGACGGCGTTGATGATCTTCTCGTTTTCCCCGTACCGCTTCACGAGCTCGCCGCCGATCGTCGCGTGGCCCCCCTCCATCTCGTGATCCGCCGCCTTGCCGATATCGTGGAGAAGACCGGCCCGCTTCGCGATGACGCCGTCGGCGCCGAGCTCGCCCGCGAGCAGGCTCGACAGGTACGCGACCTCCTTCGAATGCTGAAGCACGTTCTGCCCGTACGAGGTGCGGTATTTGAGGCGGCCGAGGAGCTTCACGAGCTCCGGATGCAGCCCGTGAATATTGAGCTCGAGGCACGTCTGCTCGCCGATCTCGCGTATCTCCTCGAGGAGCTCCTTCCGCGTCTTCTCGACGACCTCTTCGATGCGGCCGGGATGAATACGGCCGTCCTTGACGAGCTTCTCGAGAGAGAGCCGGGCGACCTCGCGTCTGATCGGATCGAATCCCGAGAGAATGACCGCCTCGGGCGTGTCATCGATGATCACGTCGATGCCCGTCGCGTTCTCGAACGCCCTGATGTTGCGCCCCTCGCGGCCGATGATACGCCCCTTCATCTCGTCGCTCGGAAGATCGACGACCGAAACGGTCGATTCGACGACGTGATCGGCCGCGCACCGCTCGATGGCGAGCGTCAATATCTCCCGGCTCTCCTTGACGGCATTGCGCTCCGCTTCCTCGCGGATGTCGCGTATCTTCTTCGCCGCCTCGTGTCTCGCCTCGCTCTCGAGATTCGCGATGAGGAGCTTCTTCGCCTCGTCCTTGCTCAAGCCGGCGAGCCTCTCGAGCTTGTCGTTCTGCATCTGGAGAACCCGGTTGAGATCCTCGTGCTTCTCGGCGACCGCCTGAAGCTTGCCGTCGAGGAGCTTCTGCCGTTCGCCGATTTCCTGCTCGCGATTCTCGAGGTAATCGACCTTCCGGTTGATGTTCTGCTCCTTTTCCTCGAGGCGACGCTCCTGTTTCTTGAGCTCCTGGCGGGCTTCCTGCGTCTCTTTTTCGAACCTGAGCTTCGCCTGGTACCACTCGTCCTTCGCTTCGAGAATCGCCGCCTTCTTCTGGGTTTCGGCCTCCCGCTGGGCCTCGGCGATGATGTTCTCCGCGAGCTTCCTCGTATGCTTGAGATGGCTCTCCGAAACCTTCTTGTTTATGAGCCAACCCGCGACGAGGCCGATGAAGAGAACCAGTATCCCGGCCGACGTGAAAAAGAATACACCTTGCATAGTTGATCACCCGATACACGATCGGGGATGCTCACCTCCGAGCGACTCGAGTCAATGTCCCTGCGTGGCTGCAACCGCTTTGAGATATGCGAGATTGAATGTCCTGCGGCGGGAGATGCGGGAGCGTGGGATCCGCGATAATAATTCCCCACGCTGTGCCGTGTGGTGAAGTACCCTTTATAGCCGAGAACACAAGGTGGAAATCCGCATGACCGTTTCTGCGATCCCGGTCGCGCCGGGCTTGGCATCGGCGACCAGATATATGACTTCCGGGCTAAGGGTGTTGGCTAAAAATTTACTTCTCCATCACGAGCACGGTAGGGAATTTATTCGTCTCGCGTGCAATGATCGTATCCTCACGGTCCCCTGATTTCCGGCCAACACCCCAGGGCAAGGAGGACTATCGTTCGACGCTGATCTTGCTATCAAGGAGCTCGCCCAAACGCGCAGCCTTTCCTTCGAGCTCGGCCTCGATCCTCTCGCGCTCCTCGCGCTCCTGGCAGAGCTCGTCCGTAATATTGAGAGCAGC
>JAPLKY010000205.1 GCA_026387805.1 Candidatus Krumholzibacteriia bacterium | reverse complement strand
AGGGATTGGCTGATAAGGAATTTCTGAGTAGCGTATTGAGATACTTGGTTGATCGCAGACAAGTAAACAACATCCTCTTTTTTGACGACAGGGTTCTCATGGCAAGATCAACTCCTATGAGCGATGTAGAAATGCTGCATCAGAGAGCCCAGTATGAGTACAATCCCCATACAGGACATGAAAGGTTTTACTTTGTAGAAGTCACTGATGCAACCACATCACCACCCGATCAAAGAATTATCGAATCCGAAATAAGACCGTAGAACAGAGATGTCATCTCCGCAGAAGTATGATAATATCCACCGATAGAAATGGTTGTATTCAATAATGCCCGCCAGGGACAACAGAACAGCATGCGATATTCGATGCCGTTTCCTTTAGGAGAGGATTCATTATGCTCGCCAGCTTCTCAATCTCCCCCGTCGGCGTCGGCGAAGCCCTGAGCAAGCACGTCGCCGAGATCGTCGACATCATCGACCGGTCGGGGCTCAAGTACAAGCTCGGCGCCATGCAGACGACCGTCGAAGGCGGCGACGCCGAGGTCATGGCGCTCATCCTGCAGTGTCACCGGCACATGCGCACGAAGGCCAAGCGCGTGGTCACGCACATCGCGATCGACGACCGCGAGGGCGCTTCGGGGCGCCTCACGGGCAAGGTCGCGGACGTCGAGAAGGCGCTCGGGCGGAAGCTCTCGCGTGAATAGCGCCCATTCGCAGCAGAGGAGCTGCCAATCGCCTTCATTTGAAGAGACTGGCAGCTCCCCTTTGCTCTTGCATGCACAAATTATGTCAGCGGCGCCGGGAAGGGACGTTACCGCTTCTCATACAAGCACTCGTTCGGATCGCCCTCCCATTTGATTTTCAACGCTTTTCTCGTCGCTATGCCGCTGCCCTTGCGCCACTTCGTCGGTTGCTGGTCCCGCGGCAAGGAAAAATTGGTCTCAATCCATAGGGTTTCAAACGAAACGCTCGCATCCCCTTCATTGACCACCACGTTCTGCAGAGGATTCCAGGGGTACGTGCTGCCATCCAGGCTCAGGAGCTGGCAAAATTGCCCGGTCCAGCTGCCATTCTGCGAATAGAGTTGAAATGTCCCTGTGCCGGTGACGTCTCCTGACTGCTGATCCGCCTTGACATCGGAATAGATACCGCCGATCTGCACGGGAGGAGTCCAGATGAATTTTCCCGTCTTGTCGATATAGCCGAATTCATTACCGCTGTAGTCGTCGCCCTGCGCGAGTGCGAGTCCATCCGAAAAATCCTGCGCGCTCTGGAACTGCGGATTGATGACGAGGTTCCCCGTTTTGTCTATATATCCCCATTTCGAGTTGATCTCGACACGCGCCATACCGTCCGCGAACTTGTTCGCGCTTTCGAATTGAGGATTGATGACTATTTTGCCCGTCTTGTCGATATAGCCCCACTTATGGCCCACATCAACCGCCGCCAGCTTCTCGGAGAAATCCGTCGCCTGTTCGAACTGCGGATTGATGATGATCTTCCCCTTCTGGTCGATGTATCCCCATCTCTCGCCCACAAGTATGGCCGCAAGTTGCTCGGAAAACTCACGAGCATGATCAAACTGCGGATTGATGACCACCTGTCCCTTCTTGTCGATATATCCGCCTTTTTGGCCTATGGCCACAAGAGCAAGTCCTTCCGAAAAAGACCCGGCATAATCGAATTGGGGATTGATCGCCATCTTTCCGTTCTTATCGATGAAGCCGCTCCGTTCGCCGAACTGCACGCGCGCCATCCCCTCGGCGAAGTCGTCTGCTCCTTCGAACTGAGGATTCACCACATACTTTCCGGTCTTATCGATATAGCCCCATTTGCTATCGACCCTGACCAACGCCAGGCCATCCGAGAAATCCTTCGCCTCGTCGAACTGAGGATTGACGACATATTTCCCTTGAGTATCAACATAGCCCCATTTGCCCCCCGTATTGACGAGCGCAAGTCCCTCCGAAAATGGGGACGCCGAGTCGAACTGCGGCGGAATTACCGTTTTCCCAGTCTTATCCAGGAATCCATACTTACCCAGTGCATTGATAGGAAAAAGCCCGCTCGTTTGCTTTGCCTTCTCCTGCTGCCCGCATGACATCAGAAGCATTCCAAAGCAGAGAACAACGACGAGAGAGACACGCATACTTCTTCCCCCTTGGTTCCAGACTGTTCGTTAGTTCAAATCGCCGATGCGAGCCCCGCGGTGGATGTGCGGGAGAGGATAGCGCGCATTCATCGCAATTTCAAGAAGAAAGCTGCGACGAGCGGCGTGGTTCGATGGCGCACCTTGAGAGCTCGCCGGCTTCTCAATCTCTCCCGTCGGCGTCGGCGAACCCCTGAGCAAGCATGTCGCCGAGATCGTCGACATCATCGACAAGTCGGGGCTCACGTACAAGCTCGGCGCCATGCAGACGACCGCGAGGGCGCTTCGGGGCGCCTCACGGGCAAGGTCGCGGACGTCGAGAAGGCGCTCGGGCGGAAACTCTCGCGCGAGTAGCGATTCCTGCCTCGCATGATACGATCGATCGAAGGCGATATAGCCGCTTGGCGAGTTCCTCGCGAGGAGCTCCGCCGAGGACCGGGCGCTGCCGATAAAAGAGTTACAAACTTGAGGTCACAAATTGTGACCTCAAGTCGGATCGGAGGTTGTCGCAGTTTGCGATAACCTCCGCAACGCTTGACAATTCCCGGTTAGTGCCATAACATCTGCTTCGCGTGATGGGGCTTGGGAGGTGGCGGCGGATGGGAAACAGAATCCGCAAGAGATCGGCTCGTCAATCGTCAATTATTCCCACAGAGAGCATCGAGCATAAGATCCTGCTCATTCGAGGCGAGAAGGTGATTATTGATGCCGACCTTGCTGCGCTCTATGGCGTGGAGACCAGAAGATTGAATGAGCAGGTCATCAGAAACCTCGATCGGTTTCCGGATGATTTTATGTTTCAGCTTACGAGACAAGAGCTTAGAGCTTTGATATCGCAATTTGCGATATCAAACGGAGGCCGTGGCGGTCGAACGAAGTGCCCCTATGCCTTCACCGAGCACGGCGCAATCATGGCCGCTTCCGTCCTCAATACGCCGCGCGCCGTTGAGATGAGCGTCTTCGTTGTGCGCGCCTTTGTTCGCCTGCGGGCATTCCTTGCGACTCACAAGGAGCTGGCCGAAAAGCTCGCCGAGCTCGAGCGCAAGCTCGAGAGCCATGACGAACAGATCGTCGCCATTATCGACGCGATCAAGCGTCTCATGGCGCCGCCCGCGCGGCCCGACGCTCCCGCGCTCCCCGACAAGCGCCGCATCGGGTTTCGCTCAAAGAACGGAGGCCCCACGAAGTAGCCCGGCGAGATCGACAGAGCATATGGAAGATGCGCGCCCTCTATCTGGCATATTCAAAATGGGTTACAATTCTCTCACGGCCCGTGAGAGAATTGCCCTGTATAGAACTTGCACGGCCCGTAAAGGATCTATCCGGCGCAAATTTGATGCGGCACTGCTGCCGGCGAAGGCGCGTGCTCTCGAAAAAGTGGGGACACTGTCCCCACAATTTTAGGTTCAAGCCGGCCAGGTTCTCCCACGAACATCGTGGACTACGCGCTGGCCGGCGAGGCAGGAGGAGTAGGAGCTCTGCCGGATGCTGTCGCAGGGATGGCAATTTCTGCCCCGTATGATACAATCGATCGCATGAAGATCTTCACACGCCTGCAAACCGAAAGCGAGAGGATCATGAAAACCGGACTTTCGATCATCGTCTTGGCGGCGGCGTTGTCGCTGGGCCGCGGCAGCAGCAACGCGCCGGCGAGCCCGGCATTCGCAAAGGTCCCGGCCGACAGCCTGGTGGCGCACATCGACAGATATCGCGACACCGGGGTCGAGGTGGAAGGTCTCGTTGTTCATCTCTGCGGCGTGGACGGCAGGAAGATGAAGCTCATGACCGCGGGCGGAGCGATCGTCAAGATCGTGCCGCGGGATTCGAGCGGCGGCTTCGACGAATCGTTCTACAAGAAGATGGTCAGAGTTCGGGGGATCGCAAAAGAATCCCGCATCGAAAGCTCGTACGTAGACAGGATGGAAAGCGAAAAAGCGCTGCTCTGCCACATCGACAACACCCCGTGCAAAGATTCCACGTGGGTGAGCGGACAGAGAGAATCGGGCGCGGCGGATTCGCTATCGAAGCGGGACATCGGGAGATTGCGAAGCACGATGGCGCGGACGGGGAAGAGCTACGTCTCGGTGGTGACCGTCGTCGCGGAGCGGGTCGAGATCGTCGGAGAGCCGCCAAAGAAATAACCGGCCCATTGATGGACAATGAGTTACGGGTTTGATGTCACAAATTGTGATATCAAACGACCGTAGAGGTGGCCGCAAATTGCGGCCTCCTCGGGCTGAACCTTACGAACAAATAAGTTACAAGTTTGAGGTTTCATTTTGCAACATCAGAAGGCGAGCGAGACTGGCTTCGGAAGAACAATTCTAGGTGGTCACAATTTGTGACCACCTCACAGTTCTTGACAATTCCGAGTTAGTGCCATAACATCTGCTTCGCTCGATGGGGTTTGGGAGGTGGCGGCGGATGGGAAGTAAATCCAGCAAGCGTACAGATCCTCATTCACCAATTATCCCGATCGAGAAGATCGAGCGTACGATTCTGCTCATTCGGGGAGAGAAGGTCATCCTCGACAGTGACCTTGCCGACCTATACGGCGTCGAGACTAAGAGGCTCAATCAGCAAGTCAGTCGAAACCGGGATCGTTTTCCGGCAGACTTTTCGTTTTGCCTTACAAACAAAGAAGTTACAATCTTGAAGTTGCATTTTGCAACTTCAAGATTGGAGTGGGGCGGCCGCCGCAAGCTCCCCTACGCCTTCACCGAGCACGGCGCCATAATGGCGGCTTCAGTCTTGAATACTCCTCGCGCAGTCGAAATGAGCGTCTTTGTCGTTCGCGCGTTCGTTCGCCTGCGGGCATTCCTTGCGACTCACAAGGAGCTGGCCGAGAAGCTCGCAGAGCTCGAGCGCAAGCTCGCGAGCCACGACGAACAGATCGTCGCCATAATCGACGCGATCAAGCGCCTCATGGCGCCGCCCGGGCCGGCGGACAAGCGCCGCATCGGCTTTGAAAGCGAGGGCAAGAGTCAGCGGTAATTTGCTCAACACATTGAGTAAAATTACTCAGCATACTGAGCAAAAGGATGGTGGCCGGGCTACAATTCTCTCACGGCCCGTGAGAGAATTGAGGAGAGATCGCCGGCCTTCCCGCCGGTTATGGCGAATTGCTGGGAGAGATCAAGACCAGAATCGCCCGGTCCAGGATTGAAGCTGCCCTGGCGGCCAATCATGTGCTGATTGATCTGTATTGGCACATCGGACGGTCGATAGTCGAGCGCCAGAAGCTTCAAGGGTGGGGAAAATCCGTGGTGGAGCGGCTTGCGGCAGATATTCAAGCCGCGTTTCCGGGAATTCCCGGATTCTCCCAGAATAACATCTGGAGGATGCGCGCCTTCTATCTCGCTTACACAGAAGAGGTTACAATTCTGTCACAGGCTGTGACAGAATTGGACGGCGAGAATCTACGACCAGCCATCAAGCAAATCCCCTGGGGCCATAATCTCCAACTGATATTCAAGCTGAAAGATCCTGCCCGCCGCCTCTGGTATGCGCAAAGAGCGGTGGAGCATGGATGGTCCCGGGCGGTGCTCGTGCATCAGATCAAATCGGGGCTCTATGAGCGTCAGGGCGGCGCCGTGACCAACTTCGACGCGGCTCTGCCGCCTGCTCAATCGGACCTCGCCAAACAGGCCATCAAAGATCCCTATGTATTCGATTTCCTGACGATGTCCGCCGACGCGGCCGAGCGAGATCTCGAGCGAGAGCTCGTCGAGCACATTCGGAAGTTCTTGCTGGAGCTGGGTGTCGGATTTGCCTTCGTCGGCAGTCAGTACCATATCGAGGTCGCCGGCGACGATTTCTACGTTGACCTGCTCTTCTATCACCTTCGCTTGAGATGCTTCGTCGTGATAGACCTCAAGGCCGGCGCATTCAAACCCGAAGACGCGGGCAAGATGAGCTTCTATCTCGCGGCCGTTGACGACACCCTGAAACATCCCGACGATAAGCCGACCATAGGAATCGTCCTGTGCGGCACGAAGAAGAGGCTCATCGCCGAATACGCGCTGCGCAACATGAGCGCGCCTATCGGCGTCTCGGAATACCGATTGGCGACGACGCTGCCCGAGGACCTGAAAGGGAGTCTGCCGAGCGTCGAAGAGCTGGAATCGGAGCTTCGAAAATCGCGCGACAGATAAGCAGGACAGGAGCATTCGAACTTGATGTCACATTCTGCAGCATCAAGATTAGGCCACGGCGGACGTTGCCCACACAATTGACGGCACTGCTGCCGACGAAGGCGAGTGATATCGAAAAAGTGGGGACATTGTCCCCACAATTTCAGATCCCGCCAGAGCGGCTCATCCAGGGCCTTTCATACAGCCATATTGAGTTGATCGTGAATCTCGATGATGAGCTGAAACGTACATTCTATGAAGTGGAATGCCTGCGGGGCAACTGGACGGTCCGTGATCCCTATGGCTTCGAGTTTCTTGGTATCGAACCTTGCGAGGCCTAATTATCCGGCGCAAATCTCTCACAACCTGTGAGAGAATTGGGCGGGGCAATTCTGCCACGGCCTGTGGCAGAATTGAACGGCGAGAACCTCCTGACGTGTCGGCGGAATCGACATGTTGCCGGCATGTGTCGACATTTGTGATCTCTTTCGACAGGTCGCGGATTGAACGTTGACTCCACCCGCCGCGCGTTATAAGATTTCATTTGAGGTAAATCTATGATCAAGCTGCCTTTTGAATCTCAAAAATTGATCGATATATGCCGGAAGAACGACGTGACGCGGATCGGCATATTCGGCTCGTTCGTTCGGGGCGAGGCCACGGATCAGAGCGACATCGACGTCCTCGTGACTTTTGCGCGCCCGAAAAGTCTCCTGGCGTTCGTCGCTCTGGAACGCGATCTTTCCGCGGCGATCGGCCGCAAGGTAGACCTCTTGACCGAGGCGGCGATCAGTCCCTATCTCCGCGATAGGATCAAGAAAGAGCTCGTGGTAATCTATGAAGCGTGATGACTCGGTCTATATCCGGCATATCGCCGACGCCATCGACAAGATCGAGAAGTACACGGGCGGCGCCGACGAGAAGACGTTTCTCTCCAATAGCTTGATTCAAGATGCGGTGATAAGGCAGCTGGAGGTCGTCGGCGAGGCTGCGAAACGGCTCTCTCCCGAGTTGCGTCAGGCAAATGCCGATATACCGTGGCAGGATGTCGCCGGGATGCGCGACAAGCTCATTCACGGCTACTTCGGTGTCGAGATTTCTCAGGTCTGGCTCACCGTCACGGGCGACATCCCCGCCCTCAAGGCGAAGATCCTCACGATTCTTCAGGCGATGCGCTAGAACAGAAACCCTCCATTAACGCTACGGGTTACAAACTTGATGTTGCATATTGTGACTTCAAGTTTGGTCGGAGGAGGTCACAAATTGTGACCTCCTCGTCCGGATCATTTTAATCCTTTATGCGCACCGGCCCCGCATGTATAATCAAGGGTGATGAACCACAAGATATCCCATAGTCGGGCCGATGAGACGCCGGAGGCGAAAGCGCTCTGGTTTCGCTCGCTCTCCCTCGAGGAACGGATGGATGTTTTCGTATCCTTCACGGATCTCGCGCTCGAGTTGAACCCGAACTTGCCGGACAAGAAAGATGCTGAACAGACTCAAAGACGTATTCGCATCATTTCAAAAGCATGACGTGCGGTACGTAGTGATCGGCGGGGTGGCTGCCATTCTCTACGGCGTGCCGAGGGCGACGTTGATAACCGAAAAAGAGCTCCTCTCGAACGAAATCACGGTTTTCAAGGATAAGGTTCGTATCGATGTGCAGACATCGACCCCGGGCTTGAGCTTCCGGCAAGCATGGGATAATCGTCAAACCATGAAGTATCAGAGCCAGCCTTTTTATGTGGCTTCCAAAAGCGACCTCATCGCTTCGAAAAGGGCCGCATCCCGCGACATCGACCTCGAAGACATCAAGCTGCTCGAATTGCCCGAGAATCCAGAAGTCGATAAGTAGGTTCGAGGGGTGGGCGTGGCCACCGCCGTCGACATTTCGCTAGGATCGCGGCTATTCTATAATTCTAGTCGCCCCCTCGGCACTTTTCCCGCCGGCCGCTGTATAAAAAAGCAGGTAGGGCTTATAGGGTGGCACCGCCCGGCGCAGGGCCCGAGAGGGGGCTCGGTTCGACCCCGATACCGGGGTGCTCCGAGACCGACAGGGGGTCGCGCCGATCCCACCAGACGACAACGCCTTACAAATTCGGGTCGTTTCCTGTGCACTGAGGAGGTACCCATGCGTACGGTGCGGTTGGTTTCCATTGTCATGATTCTTCTCTTCCTCGCCGCCGGTGTCGCGGCAGGCGAGATCCACGAGGCGGTCCGCGGGGGGAATATCCAGGCCGTGCGGCAGCTCGTCGCCGCCGACCGGTCGATCCTCGCGACGAAAGAGGCCGACGGCTCGACGCCGCTTCATATCGCGGCCCAGTCGGGGAACCTCGATATGACGAAGCTCCTGCTCGACCTCGGGGCTGACGTCAAGCTCGGCGACAACGAGAACTCGAACGCGCTCCACGTCGCCGCCATCGGCGCGAACACCGCGGTCATCGATCTCCTGCTCGCGAAGGGGATGGACGTGAACTCCGCCGACGTGAACGGCATGACCGCCGTGCTCTTCGCGGGGAGCCGCGGCAAGTGGGACGCCGTCCAATATCTCGCCTCGAAGGGCGCCAGGCTCGATTGCCGCGCGACCGGAGGCACCGGCCTCGTTCACTTCGCGGCGCGGCGCGGAAATCTCGACGTTCTCAAGCAGCTCGTCGCGGCGGGACTCTCCCTCAGCTGCGGCCCCGACCAGTGGGGCGCCACCCCGCTCGGGGGCGCGGCCCAGCGGGGGCAGATGGAGGTTATGACATTTCTCCTCGAGAACGGCGCGAATCCCAACGAGGTGCCGCCGGATGGCGAATCGCCCCTCATGAATGCCGCCGGCGCGGGGAAGCGAGACGCGGTGCGGCTCCTGCTCGACAAGGGAGCCGATCCGAACTACCGCCTCAACGAGTTCACCGCGCTCATGGCGAGCTTCTGGCGCCCCGATCCCGAGGTGGTCCGGATGCTTCTCGCAAAGGGCGCCGACGTGAAGCTGACGGGCGAGACCGGCAGCAACGTCCTTCATCGCTTCGCGCAGACGCCGAACGTGCCGGTCGAGATCGCGCGGCTCCTCGTCGAAGCCGGAGCCGATCCGACCAAGAGGAATGACGAGGGCTTTACGCCGCTCACGCTCGCCTGCGAGCGGGGATACACCGATATCGTGAAGTACTTCGCGTCGAAGGGGGCCGACGTGTCGAACGCGGGGGGCGCATTCAAATCCACCGGCCTTCATGCGGCCGCGGCCAAGGGCTACGGCGACCTCGCGACGTTCCTCATCGAATCGGGCGCCCCGGTGAATGCCGAGGACAGCGACGGGCACACCCCGCTCTACTATGCGGATCGCCACGGCAACACGGAGATAGCCAAGGCACTCAAGGCGAAGGGCGGAAAGGGCGGTTGCAGGACGGTCGCCGCGGCCGAGCTTCTCTCGAAGCGCATCCCCGAGGGGGAGGCGATCGTCTTCTACACGGGCCACTCGGGATGGGCGATCGAGACGGCGAACAATTTCCTCATCTTCGACTTCGTCCAGGACGGGCGCGCCTCCGACGCGCCGGGCATTCTCAACGGATGCATCAATCCGGCCGAGCTCAAGGGGAAAAAGGTCACCGCGTTCGTGTCGCACACGGTGCATCCGGATCATTACAGCAAGGCGAACTTCGCCTGGAACGTTGGCATAGGCAACATAACCTGGGTATTCGGCCAGCGTCCCGACACGACGGTGGCGGTCGAGCTCATCGATCCCCGGCAGACGAAGAACGTGAACGGTATGGAGATCGTCGCCACCCGCTCCACCGACGCGGGCGTGGCGTTCCTCGTGACGGTCGACGGACTCACGATCCTGCATTCGGGCGATCTCCACAATCGCGACGCGAACATCGACGGCGTGTACTCCGAGGAGATCAACTACCTCGCCGGCCTCGGGCACAAGATCGACATGGCGTTCATACCGGTGTCGGGATGCGGCTTCGGGGACCAGGAGACCATGAAGAAGGGCGTGTGGTGGGGCGTCGAGAAGCTCGATCCCGCGAGCGTTTTCTGGATGCACGGGGGGAGCTCCTGCTCGCGGTATACCGAATTCTCCGCGGAGGCCGCGAAGGCCGGGTGCACGGTTCCCCAGGGCCTGCCGAGACTCAAGGGAGACAGGTTCACGTACAAAGACGGGCAGCTGAAAGCGATATAGCCGGGCGGAGGCCCGGGGACTTGGTGCCGAGTGAGGGGCGCCGGGCGAATCCTTGAGCGAGGTGGTCGTAAATGCGGCCACCTCGCTTTGTTTTTCCTTGCTGATAAAGAAGTTACAAACTTGAAGTTGCAATTTGTGACTTCAAACGACTCGGCTACCTGTTTTGATTTTGGGGAGCGCACTATCGAATTGACGCCCGCTCAACGACCGGCATACAATAACGTCTTTCGACCGAAAGGGGGGCTCATTCATGAACAAGCGGCTCGTTATCATCGCGTGCGCTCTCGCGGCGGCGTATCTCCTCGTTCCCCGTCCTTGCGGCGCTTTGGCCGGCCAGCAGGATAGCCAGTGGCTCGACGCGAGGGAAGACGACGTCCAGGATGAGCTCAAGTACTACTATCGACTCGCCGATCCGGAGAGATGCGTTCTGGATATCGGCAGGGATTACACGGGCAAGAGCTATGAAACGAATAAGCCGGAGCCGAATAAGAAATCGGGCATTCTCTTGAGCGTCTCGAAGGAGCAGCTCACCGAGTTGGCGTATGTTCTCGCCTTGCGCGATTTGCTCGCGCGAGGCGACGACAACAAGCCGATCCACGGAGACCCGGAATCGGAGGACCCCGAATACCATTTCTGGCTCTCTCATCTCATGAATTTGAGCGAGGCGTACAAGCGTTTCGTCCAGACGGATCGCATTCCCGTGGCAAACAAGGAGCTCGTCGAGATCGCGACGCGCCTCGAGTCGCTGAACGCCCGCGAAAAGGAGCTGAGCGACAGGCTCGTCGAGCTGAGGAAAGGGAAGAAGCCGGGGGCGGTCGCAACCTCGCCGATTCCCGAGGCCGTTCAGAAAGTCGCGGGCACGTGGAAGTTCGGCCGCTGCAAGCGCGACAACAAGGACGTGAACGAGTTCATCTGCGATATCGGGCTCACGACCCAATACGTGGCCGGCAAGGGGTACAAGCTGTCGAGCAACCACGCGAACGAATCGTTCTGGGAGCTCCAGGGCGCCGATATCATTTTCAAGAACGACAAGGGCACGGTCTCCACGACCTTCAGCCCGAGCGGTACAAACGGCTACGAGGGACCGTTCGAGCTGGATCCCAAGGTGGGCGTGAGGCATTATCTCAGAAAATAGCCCATAACCAATCTGGATGTCATGCGCAAAACAGCCCTCATGTTGACGAACGAAGACAGGCTCCTCATTCTCGTTGCGGATTCGTCGATGCGGCAAGAGCCGCCTGATGAAGAGCTGAGAAATGAGGCCGCGTCGATGCTCGGAAGCGTCTTCGATTGGCGGCGATTCATGAAGCTCGCGGGGCACCACATGTATCTCGCGGCGACCGCCCGCTTCTTCAAGACTCTCGGGACGTTCGAGGGTTTGCCGGAAGACGTGCGCGGGATCCTCGAAGGAGAATATTTTCTCTCTCAGGCGCGATTTACGAAGAAGGAGTATGAGCTCATCGAGCTCGTGCGCGACATGGAGAAGGAAGCCGTTGCGCCTATCGTTATCAAGGGCATTCCTCTCGCATATTCTCTCTACAACGATCCCGGCGTCAGAGTCTCGAAAGACATCGATATCCTCGTTCCGCGATCCGATCTCGAACGATGTCAGCGGGTCCTCCAGAAGAATGGATATTTCTTGCGTTCAGGCCGCCGCTCGGCCGAGGAATACCGCGCGTACCACTTTCACTATATCTACTGCCGCGGCGAGAACCTCGACAGCGTCGTCGAGCTGCATTGGGATCTCCTCGATCCCACGATGGACCATGCGATTCCCGATGAGGCGCGATTGAGAGAGCGGGCGATTCCTCTTCAGGTGGGGGGCACGACGATACGAACGCTGAGCCCTCCCGATGCCTTCTGGTATATGGGCATGCACGCCGCGTACAAGTGTTTCCTGGCGTTTCGCAGTCTCGCGGAGATGAAGGGAATGGCCCGGAGGTTCAAGGAATCCGATTGGAACGAAGTCATTCTTTGGTCGGCCCGATGCAATACGGATCGCGAGATGACCCTTGCCACGAGCCTGTGCGAGTCTCTCTTCGGACGATTATCGCGCTCGGGGACGGCGGTCGGACGCGCGCCCGGCTTCTTCATGAAAAGATTCATACTGAGCACATACTACCCGCGCGCGCTCGTCTGGGAGTGGCTGCCGTTTCGCGACACGCATGAGTTCGCGATGGAGCTCTATCTCAGAAAGGGCTTCAGGCACCGGGCCCTGTATCTCTATCGACTCGTTTTCCCCGATCGGGTCACTCTGACCCGTCTCTACTTCAATTATAGAACAAGCGGGGTCAAGCAGAGAATAAGGCTGCACCTCAACGGCCTCTATGTCCTGATGAAGGTGCTTCTCGTCACTCTCTTCATGGGTTTCTTGGTACGGAGCGAGATCATCGGTCCGCGAATGCTGGATCCCGAAAGAAACAGGTGACTGCGGGAATCGGCTCATGCGCAGCGAGAATAGCGCCGGGCGAGGCATCCGATAGGACCGCACGGCGTTCTCATTTGATGGCGGGCGGACAGCTCTCCCTATCTCAAGAGCACCATTTTGCTCGAAACTTCCTTCTTCCCTGCTTTGAGCCGGCAGAAATATACTCCGGAGCTCATCTGGCGCCCGTTTTTGTCGTGGCCATCCCACGGAACCGCATGCAGCCCGCCCTCTCGATATCCGGCGGCGAGCCGCGAGATCCAATTGCCCTCGCTATCGTACACGTCGAGGGCGACGTCGCAGCCTTCGGGCAAGGAGAAGCGTATCTCCGTCGTCGGATTGAATGGATTGGGATAATTCTGATAGAGGCGCAGGGCCAGGGCGGGAAGCATGGCGCCCCCCGTTTCAAAGAGTATTCTGCGCTCCTTCCCTTCTTCGATCCGCACGCGATACCGATACTCGGTCCCCCGCCGGCAGCTCTCGTCTCTGAATGTAAATGACAGGCCGTCCCGATCGATTCGAGCATCGGGGAGCGCGCGATATTCGCCGCGCGGATCTTCCGACCGGAGCACGGCAAACGCCGTCTGCTCGGAAATCTGGGCGAGCTGCCAGGAGACCTCAATATATGTCTCTCCGGGGCTGATGGAGTAGCTCTGGAGCAAGGTCGCCACATAGTATATCCGCCGCTCTATTTCGGTTCCCAAGCCGGCGCAATTATATACTTTTAGATAGAGATCGTTCTCTCGAGGCGAAAAACCGCTTATGAGAAAATCGAGCTCCTCGCTCGATTCGTCCCATGCGCCGTCCGCGGGAAGCATTTCCTGCTCCGGCCCCGAGCCGATGCGATACGTCCCGCGAACGAGCCACGGCGCATAGTCGACCATTTGCGTCGGACTATGATGCGGATTTCTGTTGGGCAGGGCCTCGTTCACTACCGTCGCCCTCACTTCGAGAAGATCGTCGAATATGGTGTCGCCGCCCGCCTGCCGGATATCGACGGCGCTCCATTCGGGCGGCACCTCATAGATATCGGGAACAGCGTCTCCGTTCGCATCCGCGAGTCCCACCTGCCCGAGCGTATAGGCGCAGATCGGAAGAGGCGACACAAGAGGCGCGTTATTCATGATGCACGGCTGCAGCGGATCCTCGCACGGCTTATAGTAGGTGTTTCTCGTGGGAACTCTCAGATAGCCCGAGCTGTCCGCGCATACGAATCCTGCTTTGAGATACTCATCGAGCGACCAGAAGATATGACTCGCCTCGTGAACGAAGATATGGGCGAAACCATCCTGGCTGGTCCAGCTGCATGTCGGGTACGGAATCACCATCAGCGGCCCGCCGAGATAGCCGTAGGCGTAGTACCCCGCCGGTCCCTGCCAGCAGCCATTGAAGCTCGCATCGACGACAAATGCCGTGAAGACCCAGTCGGCCCCGAACTGAATCCTCGTGTCGTTATTCAAGGCGTGCGTCTTCCACATGTCGTTCGTGTACCCGAGGTATTGCAGCGCCTCCCCCATCCAAACGGGGTCGGTATTCCGGTTCCCCTCGATCGGCTCGATCGAAACGGGAACTCGCGTATAGTAGTTGTAGATGAAGTCCAATCGCAGAGAATCGGCGAGCGGTGCGCATCGTTGATACTGGGATAGACTCAACGCGATGCCGCTCATAGCCCCCGCCAGCTCATCGTCCGTCCAATCTTCGCTCCCTCCCGCGCTCTCGGGGAATATGACGTTCACCAGCACCGTACCGATCATGAATTCGCTGTTCTGCTCTATCCCGCGATCGAGGAGCTCGGAAGAAACACCCATCCGGGATCCATGCGACGCCTGCGCGTCGCGAACGCCGGCTGGAACCTCCAGGAGGAGGTCATCCATCGGGGGCGCCGGAGATGCATCGAAAGCCGACGAGGTCTCTTCCTGGCGAAACAGCTCGTGGATGACGCGCGCGATGAGGGGATCGACGTCTTTCGTCGCGACGTCATCGGGCGACCACGCTATTTCAACGTGCAGCGCGGCCAATCTCGCCTCATCGAATCCGTACGGAAAACGTCCGAAGATCAACCTCGGAGGAAATACGTGCAATGCACGGACGCCGCACCTCGCCAGCGCTTCCCGCGTCTTCGAGAGGGAACCGTCTTCGGGTTCCCTGATGATGCAGAGCGCGGGCCGGAAATCGCCCGACTCGAAGACGCCCGCGGAAACATCCGGGTATGCCGTTCCCAGAACCATGGCGGCGGACGCGATAATGAGAAATGACCTCTTCATGGCGTTTGTCTCTGCAAGGGAGAAGCGCCGGCACGTTCGGCATCCCGGTGGGTTCAGAACGCTCCACACGTTCTAGAAATCGATCGCGATCCCCCCATGAATCACCCTCCCTCCCGCGGGATACAGAAATGCCGATTGATTGAGCATATATCCGTTCGAGCTGTATTTCTTGTCGAGGACGTTTCCGATATCGATGAATATCAGCGCCGGCCGCAGCTTCTGAGAGATTCGCACGCCGGCCGTGCTCATCCGCGGAAGCGTTACATCGTTCTCATCATCCAGCTGGATGTCGCTCGCGAAATTCCACATGAGGCTCGCCTTGAAACCCGTTCCGCGCTCATAGGTGACTCCGCACGCGGCGACGTTTCGCGGAATTCCTTGCAAGTAGTTGCCCGCGAAGGGGCCGGAACGGAACGTCACGCTCGTCCACGTGTAGTTCGCGAATGCCGTCAGGCGATGCATCCAATAGAGCCGCAAGGAGCTCTCGACGCCGCGATGCCGGCTCTTCTGAACGTTCTGATAGCTGAACGTGGCGAAATCGAAATCGATCTCGTCATTCATGTCGATTTGATAGGCGGCCACGGAAGCTTCGCAAGAAAGATCATGCGCCAATTGCATGCGTTGGTACGTCCCCACCTCATAGCTGACGGCGGTCTGGGGTCTCAGCAGCGCGTTGGAGAACGGCGCGGCCTGCGAATAGTAGGGAGAATACAGGTACGAATCGGGGCCGACGGGAACTCTCATGAAACCGGCGAAGTCGATCACGCGCTGATCCGTCAGCTGATCGAGGGTCGGAGCCTTGAACGATCGATTGGCGTTCGCGTAGATCGAGCTGGAATAGCCGTCTCCATCCGCGAGCCGCACGTTGATCCCGACCTTGGGGCTCCACGCGGTATTCGTCGCCGCGATGTTCGTGTCGGGGAGGGTGCCCGTATAGGTGTCGTTGATCGCATCGTATCGGATGCCCAGCGTCAGAGTCCATGGATCGAGCCGCAATTCGTTGCTCGCGTAAAGCGCATACTTCGTCCTGCTGCCCTCGCCCCGCGCGATCGAACCGCCCGGCTTGGGCGCGCCCTTCAGATAATCCTCCGCAAAACCGGAAAAATAGCGATGGTAGTCGTTGTCTATATGTCCGTAATCGCCGTCGAAACCGACCACGTAACGATATTGCAGGCGCCCGGCGTCGTCCACGGAAGCATACTTCAGGCGCGCTCCGGCCTCGTTGTTATGCAATCTTCTCTCTTTCGTATCTCCATAGAGCGACGTGTCATAGTATCCGACTATGGCAAATGTCGCGAAGTCGACTATCGGAGCGGGATTCGCGAATGTCCTGATCAGATCCGCATCGCGGTGGCTGTACATCAGGTCGGCGGTGAATTCAGCGCGCGGCGAAGTCCTCGCGGAATAGGCGATTTGAGCCTGATATCTCTCCTCGTGCTTGCCGTCGGCCTTGTAGTAGGGGCTCGATGCATTCCGGTCGCGGTACAGCTCGTCCGCCGTCAGCGGGCCGGGAACATCGGCCCTGACGACCTGGTTCATGCTCGAAATCCGCAGCTTCGAGCGATCGCGGGAAAGAAGCGTCATGCCGCCGCCGAAAGCCGTTCCCTGCCACGTGCTGTGCGCGCGAAATCCATCCGAGCGCTCGTTCGAAGCGAAAAGTTGGTAGCGTTTGTTCCCGGCCGTTCCCTGGGTTTTCAGCCCGGCGTTGAGAATTCCGAAGGAGCCGCCGTCGAACGAAAGCGACGATCGCGCGGTGTCCGCGGAGCTCGTTCTGATATTGATAACGCCGCCCAGGGCGGCATCCCCGTAGAGCGCGGAGGAAGCGCCGCGCACCACTTCGACGGTCTCGATCTCCTGCATGGGGATGAGATTCCAATTGACGAGCCCCGATTCGAGATCGTTGATCGGCTTGCCGTCCAGCAGGACGAGGAGATATTCGGCCTCGCCTCCTCCATAGAACCCTCTCGTTGTGACGATCGGATCATGCCCGAGCCCATCTCGATCGGCAACCAGGAATCCGGGCAGCGCCTGGAGAACGTCGGAAAACGCGGTAAGCGGCAACGAGCGCATCTCGTCCGATCTCATCACGCTCACCGAAGAGGTCGTGCGGAAGGCTTGGTTCTCGACCCTGTCCGCCGTAACGACCACCTCATCCATCTTGTAGAGGGGGATGCTGTCGCGGGCGGCTTCAATTGCGCCGCAATTCGCCGGCGGAGGCGCCTGCGCAAGGAAGAGAAACACCATGGCCCCGAAGATCGATATCGCCCGAAGTCGCAAGTATCCTCACTTTCAATTGATCAGGATCAGCTTGCCCGTATGCATTTGTCCGTTGACGATCAGCCTGGAGAAATAGACGCCGGAAGCGGCGCGCGCATTTCGCTCATCATCGCCGCGCCAGATCGCGCCGTGATCTCCGGAACCCTGGAAACCCTCAAAGAGCGTCTTTACCAATCTGCCCCCCACGTCATAGATTCTCAGACTTACCGGATACATCCTGTTCTCGCTTCCCCGCCCAAGAATCTCGTATCGAATCGTCGTCGATGGATTGAAGGGATTGGGGTAGGCGGGGAGGAGGCGGCAGAAGCCGCCGGCGCCGGGCGCTCCGGAATCCATCTCGACGCTGCAGTAGATGCCGTCGTACTTGAATACCCCGCCGCCGTACGTCCCCGCAAAGATATTCCTGGCCTCGGACTGATCGTACACGACGCACCGCGTATCCAGTATCTCGAGGCCGTCGGAAAAATTCTCCCAGCTCGCGCCGCCGTCCAGACTGATGAAAACGCCTCCGAACGTTCCCGCGATGACCTGCTGATGCCGCTCCGGATGCACGTCGAGGCTCCAGATGTCGCGGTTCGCGAGGCCCGTGCTCGCGATGGTCCAATGCGCGCCTCCATCGACCGACTTGTAGACGCCGCCGCTGTAGTACGTGCCCGCGTATACGATCGCGTGATCGACCGGATCGACGGCGATGGCCTTCACGTAGGGCTCGGGAAGGCCCGTATTGATCGCCGTCCAGCTGTCTCCGGAATTGGTCGTCTTGAAAATCCCTCCGCCGTAGGTCCCCACGTAAACGATAGAGGCGTCGACGGGATCCACTTCGATGGTCCAGACGTGCTTGTCGGAGAGGCCGCTCGATTTGAGCTGCCAGTGCCGCGCGCCGTCCGTGCTCCGGTACAGGTACCCGTAGGTGCCCGCATACACGATATTGTCGCTTTGATGATCGACGGCGACGCAGGTGACCGTCGTGCTTCCGAGCCCGACGTTCATCAACGTCCACGTGCTTCCGCCGTTTATGCTCTTGTAGACGCCTCCATAGTTGGCGCCGCAATACACCGTGTCGGGCGCCGCGTCGTCGATCGCGATCGCGGTGAGGTCTTCGTCGCCGATGCCGGCGGAGCTCTCCTGCCAGTTCGATCCTTCATCGTCGCTCTTGAATATCTGTCCGTAGGAAGTGACCTGGATAAGGTCATTATTCGCGGGATTCACGTCGACGGCGCTGATAAAGGTATTGTCCATGCCTTCGATCTTCTGCGTCCAGGGCGCTCTGGTCACGGACTCGTATGCCCCGCCCCAATAGGTGCCGGCGAGCAATCTTTCGCCCGTGCCGTCGATCGCGGAGGAAATGACCTCGCGGTTGCCGAGGCCGCCGCTGAAATCCATCCAGCTGTCCCCCCCGTTCGTGCTGATGTAGAAACCGTTTTCGGTCCCCGCGCAGTAGACCGCGGAGCTGTCGGGATGGATCTCCAGATCCCTGACGTAGAGACTGCCGAGGCCGCTGTTCTTGGGCGTCCAGCTATCGCCCCGGTTCACGCTCTTGAAAACCCCGCCGAAGGTGCCGGCGAGGATGACGCTGCCGTTCTTCGGATCGAGCTTCAGCGACTTGACGAAGAGATTGCCGAGCCCGGTGTTCTTGCTCACCCACGTCGTTCCGCCGTCGGTCGATCTGAATACGCCGCCATTGGTGCCCGCGTATAGAGTATCCGTCGTGCCGCCTATCGCGATTGCGTTGACGTTCGCATCGGTCAGGTTGTTCGTAATGTTCGACCAGTAGCCGCCGTTGTTCGAGCTCTTGTAGATTCCGCTGATCGTGCCCGCGAAGACGACGTTCGTATCGACGGGGCTCATCGCGAGCGACAGGACATTGCTGTTCCCGAGGTTGTACGATCTGGAGGTCCACGAACACGTCGTCGTGCCGGCGTTGGTGCGGAAGACGCCTCCACCGCCCGTTCCGATGTATACCGTGTTCTTGTTCAATGGATTCTTGCAGATGCAGTTGACGATGAGATTCGTGAGCCCGCCGTTCGAGGAGCTCCACAAAACGCCGGAATCCCGGCTGATGAAGATCCCGCCGTGCCGCGTACCCGCGAGGTAGACGTCTTCATCAATGAATTCGACGGCCTGGACACGGCCCCCGTACGGGCCGCCTTCGTTCGACCACACATAATACCCCGCCATTGCACGCGTCGCAACCGCGAGGAGAATCGCCGCGGCGCCGAGCCATATTCCGAATTGTCGCTTCATATTCTCCCTGACGCAGCGCTTTCGCGACTACGCGAAGAGGGTCTCTTCGATCAGCTCGGGCACGCCCTCAAAAGTGCCGCCCATCTTCAGCTCGAAGCTCTTCAACGATCCGGTGAGCTTCATGAGCAGATCGAGGTTGCTTTCGATGCTCCGCTTGCTCGTGAGAGAGATGCTCTGACCGATCAATCGAAGCATCGCCTCGCTCCGGGGGAGCGGGACCAACTCGCTCTTCTCCGCCGGGATGATCCGCGTGAATATCAGGGCATGGGGGCTTCCGCTCACGGCGATATTCTTGATCTTCGTCAGCTTCAGAGGGATCTCCATCTTCCCCGGAGATTTCTCGAATCCGTCGAATTCGGGGAAGAACGACCGGCTGTTCGTGTCGAGCTTTATCTTCTCGGGAAACGAGAATATCTCGATGCCGCGGCTGTGGTTCTGGACAAAAACGGCATCATCCGACAGGTACGAGTATCGCGACCTCGCGAGCGCATAGGTCAACGTCGACTTCCCATGCCCGCTCCCCCCGCAGAGCAATATGCATTTATCTCCCCGGCAAACGCAGCCGGCGTGGATATAGCAGACTCCCATGCCTCGAATGATCTCGAGGACCGGAACGTAGAATATCCGATGAGAGAGAATCCAGGGAGACTCCAGGTGCTCCCCGGAGACGAATCCTCTCGCAATTCCTTTCTTCGGATCTATCTTCACGAAAGACGTGTCGCCAAAGGTCAAAATGATATGGCCGTTGTCCGAATAGAATTTGATGTCTTCAAAAGTAGCCATGTGATCGAGATGGGTCGGTTTGTCGATCCCCGGGGGCTTTCGGCTCGTAAAGAGCTCGACCTCGATCGGAACTCGCGGGGAGGATTCATCGATGGTATGATAGTGCGCGATGTCGTGATCGACCCAGCCGCGGACCGCGTCGATAACCTTCTCGCTATCGCTTCTGAGAATGAGAGAATACTTCTGCAGAGGGATTATCGTTTGAAAGCGCAAGCGCTGGGTGTCCATCGAGTCGATTGTTCCATCGGTTTGCTAACCGTTGGCGAGGATGATCTTTTCCCTTCGCAGGGATTCCACGAATCCGTCAAGATCTTCCCGCGCCTCTCTCTGGGATACCTCGAAGGTGCTCTCGATCTCATCGAGAATATCGCCGACCTCTTTGCTCTTCAGGATCCTGTTGAAAATGAAGCATCCCACTTCATTCAGCGAGTAGTAGAATCCCGAATCCAGATTGATCAAAACAATCTTGTCATCTATCTCGCGATAGACGACTCTATCGCTCACTCTGAGCACACCGATCCCCTCCAGAAATGAATCCCCGAGGGGATGCTTCCGCATCCCCTCGGAGTTCTCATTACGCGTGCAATAGAGCCCGGAAAATCGAAGCTCTGAAGAGAGCCCTATTCACCGGGAGGAGTGAAGGAAAGAAGCGTAATCTCCTTCAGATTTTCGTGCTTCTTGACCTTCGGTTTCGAGTACTTGCGCGGAGCGGCTTTCGCGGTCGCTCCTTTCGCTTTCTTTTCCTTTTCCATGAAACCCTCCCCTAAGGATCGCCCTACAAAAGACATGGTCCCCCTGATTTAATACTAATATCCTATCATAAGTTACATGCTGCCGTCAACTTCTTTCCGGCAAGCTTGTCCTGTCTCATCCGCTCCTTTCTTTCGCTAGCGCAGCAGCACCATCCTCTTCGTGTCCTTGTAGTTTCCGGCCTGGAGCTTGGAGAAATAGATCCCCGAGGCCACCGAGACGCCTCGGCTGTCTTTCCCGTCCCACTGAGCGGCGTACAGACCCGGTTCGTTGTACTCGTTGACCAGCGTCCGAATCAGACGTCCCGAAACGTCGAAGACGCTCAGATTCACCATGCTCTTCACGGGAATCTGGTAGCTGATCGTCGTGTTCGGATTGAACGGGTTCGGATAGTTCTGCGCCAGCCTGAAGGACAGCGTCGGCGCCGTCTGCGCCGTCTTCCCGGGATCGAACTCGGGGTCGAGCCTTACGTGGTACGATTTCCCGCAGGAATCCTCGTACGTGACGTCGAACCACACGTTGAAGCTTCCTCCCGGATGGTTCGTCAGATCGAAGGTGTACGTATCGTCGCCCCAGCTCGATCCGCCCTCCGGTATCTCACTATAGCCGCAGTTCGGATCGGGAATCGTCAACCAGTCGATCTCCTCGTTCATGACCACGTTCACGTTCCTGACCAATCCCGGCCCGGCGTTGCGTATCTCGACCTGCACCTTCCACAGCGGGGCGCCATAGTCCACCGTGCGATAGCCGATCAAAGAGAGATTCGGCTGCTCATCGCACACTCTACCGCAACTGACAATCGCAACGTTGTTCGTCTCGTCCCACTCCTCCACCCGCAGATTCGGATCTACCAGGACATAGATGTCATGCGGCTGCCCATCGGGGTTGACCCACGGTACCGACAGCTCTTCGACGCTGCCGCCCGTCAAGTTTTGCAGCGTCGTCTCATGGATCAGCACGCCTCCCGCGTTCGGATTTCCATCGTAGAACCTGACCAATGCCGACGCAACCACCTTCGATGGATCATCGGTGTCGCAGTGAACGCGCGCGGTTATCGCGCACGGATCGAGGGATGAGCCGCAGGAGCAATGCAGATCTTCCGCAGCTATTCTCAGATCCGCGTGCGAGGTCCAAACGCTCACGTAAGCGGTCCCCTCGGATTGCGCGCCATGGGTGTCCCACGCCCTGAGACCGATGCGTCCGTTGTACTCGAAGTTCCACGTGAAGCTCGTGATAGGCGTCGTCGCATCGTCGAAGACACCGTCGCCGTTGAGATCCCACGCCCACGCAACAATGCTGTCGGCGGTGCACAGGAAATCCGGGTCATAGGAACAGCTCCCATCGAATATGATCTCCTGACCGACCCTCGCCGTGTAGGGAGCATCGCTGCACGGACAGTGGAAGCACGCAACGGGAGCGTGATTCACGGTCCCGATCGTCACGCTGACGGTCGCGACGCTGACCTGTTGCGGGCTGGAGTTGTCCGTAACCCTGAGGGTTGCCTGGTACGCTTTGGTGTCCTCGCCGGGAGGAAGCTCGTATCCCGCCAGATTCCAAACACTGGCTCCCTCCGCATCCGGATGGTCCCAGTCAATCCCATCCTCGGCATTGAAGTCCCACTTCCATGAGGTGATGAGCCTCTCCGAATCCTGATGATACGATCCTGAACCATCGAATTTGATCGGCTGGTTAGCGCAACTGGAATCCGGCTCGGCTACGGCAACGGCGACGGGGCGACGGCACGTAACGGTCTCCGGATTCAGAATCATCATTGCGGTCGCCGTGGAAAACGCGCTCCCGAAATCCCACCACCAGCCGAATTGCGCAAACCAGTGTCCATCGGCGGCCTGACCCCACGTCGGATTGCTCAGGAGATGGAGCCGATACTCCGCGTACCAGTTGTGCGCGCCAATCAGGTCAATCTGATCGCCGTTTTCATCGACCAGCTCTCGACAGCCTTTCGTCAAGGCATACATCGCATAGATGTTTCCGTTAAGATGCTCGGAATAGCCGTTGTTATCGCTCCCATTACCCCAGTTGGCATTAATGAAATTCAGCGCATTGACTATGCTGCTGTTTCCGGGCAGCGTTCCGAGAAAGGCATGGCTGATCATCCCTGACCCTGTCTTCGCGATATTCGGCCAGTCGCAGGGACTCGTGTATCCGAACCCGCCATTCCCGCACTGACTGTACTCAGCCCAAAACCGCAACTCGGTCTTGACACATTCCGGGATCTGAATATCCCAGCCGCAGCCGGCTGCCATCATTGCAAGAACCGGCCATTGAACGGCTGAATTGTCGGAATCGCCATCGCCCCGAGCGACGTAGTACCGCCACCCACCCCGGTAGGGAGGACTCTCCGCTTGAGCATATACCGCCATATCGCACATGTCCTGCAGGATATCCCTGAATGTGTGACCGGCGACGGCTCCGGTAGTGGCGACCTGATTCGGATCCCTGCTCGCGGCAATGGCCATCATAATGAGGCCGTTATGGTATGTTAGCCCCGAATAGAAATAGACACCCAGACCGTTCGAGTTTCCATCGACAAAACAATTCTGGGATGCCGGACTTCCCAATGTGTAGTATACGGAATAGTTCATGAGAAAATCGAACGCACGCTGCAGAGGTTCGGCATAGATATCCTCATTGACGTCATTAACGGCAAGGTGGCCTCTGAGCTCGAACGCGAGAACCGCCGCACCGGTTGCCCCGAAGACGTAATCGTCCCCTTGATCGGGCCAATAACCCTCCGGGTATTGGTTCAGATAGAGCCACCGCAAGCCTTTTTCGATGGCCGCATTTACCTCGAGATCGACTGTCGGATCGGGCAGCACCCTGATATCGATCTGAACGGATCTCGACGCCACCGCGCCGAGATTATCCGTCACCGTGAGTATCGCGGTTCTCGTGCCCGCGAGCGAATATGCATGATCCACGGCAATATATCTGGCCTCGCTTGCATTTGCCGCAATCCCCGTTGCCGGCGGCGTACCATCGCCGAAATCCCATTGCCAGGAGTAGGGAGCTTCTCCGCCTCCCGCGGCGCCCCACACGGTCTGATTGAGGCCGATCCAGCAATACGGCTGCCGCTTGCCCTGGCTATCGATGTAGGTTCCCGGCATGACTCGAACGTGGAGAGGCCCCTCGTCTAACGCTTGAAATTGGCTCCACGCCTCTTGCACGCTCAATCCAAGCGGATTGATCTCGGGCTGCGAGCTGGTCAGAGCCTGGTATTCGTCGAAGAGCTTCTTGACCTTCTGATCCGTAATCCGCTCCTGCGCCGTGACCGCGCACGTCAGCGCGAGCAACACAACGAGCAGGATGAGTACCGATCCCGAATTACGCCTATTCATCTCCTCCTCCTTCGTCTGGTTATCGTGCCTGGAGCAATAGTTACCGCAAAAGCACCATCCTCTTCGTTTCCTTGTAGTTTCCGGCCTGAAGCTTGGAGAAATAGATCCCCGAGGCCACCGAAACACCCCGACTGTCTTTCCCGTCCCACGGGGCGGCGTACAGACCCGGTTCGTTGTACTCGTTGACCAGCGTCCGAATCAGACGTCCCGAAACGTCGAAGACGCTCAGATTCACCATGCTCCTCACGGGAATCTGGTAGCTGATCGTCGTGTTCGGATTGAACGGGTTCGGATAGTTCTGCGCCAGCCTGAAGGACAGCGCCGGCGCCGTCTGCGCCGTATTCGTGGGATCGAACTCGGGATCGAGCCTCACATGATACTGATTGCGGCAGGAATCCTCATACGTCACGTCGAACCACACGTTGAAGCTCCCTCCCGGGTGGTTCGTCAGATCGAAGGTGTACGTATCGTCGCCCCAGCTTAAACCGCCTTCGAGTATCTCGCTATAGCCGCAGTTCGGATCCGGAATCGTCAACCAGTCGATCTCCTCGTTCATGACCACGTTCACGTTTTGAACCTTCCCGGGGCCGGCGTTGCGTATCTCGACCTGCACCTTCCACAGCGGGGCGGCATAGTCCACCGTGCGATAGCCGATCAAAGAGAGATTCGGCTGCACCACACAGGTGTCCGGCGGGCAATTCCAAACCCTCACCGCCATGTTATCGGTCTCGACGCACTCACGGATGAGTTGGTTGGGATCGACCACCACATAAATGCTATCCCCTTCGATGGGCGGCTCCCAATTTACGCAGAATGCAACCGTCCCACCGTCTTGCATTACCGGCGTGTTGAATCTCCCGATCCGTTTCGCGGGATCGCTCGGATCGTCGTAGTAGAAATCCACAACCGCGGATTCAACACTGATCGATGGATCCTGCGTCGCCGCGTGTATCGTCGCGCAGATCTCGACGGAGGGGCACCCCTCAACGTTATTGAAAACAATATCATTAGCGGTCACCGAAAGCTCTTTGCGCGATGACCATACCTCAACCAACCCTCCGTTCGAAGCGGATACCAATCCGAACTTGTCTCTCACGCGAAGTTGAATGTACTTATAGACCTCAGTATTGTAGATGAGGCTCGTGTCCGGTATGCATTCGGTTGTTATAAGATCCCAGACTCCATCGGGTTCGAAATCCCAGCTGTACTCGACGATGCCGTCATCGAGACATGCCGAATCGGGGTCGTACGAGAGGCAGCCGTTCAAATAGATCGGCTCGCCCACGCACGCCGTGTACGGACCGCCGCAAACGGCTATGGGCAGATGATCCTCGGAGCCGATATGGACCGTACCCGACGTAACGTTGCTGTCGGCCTCGCCAGCTATAACCATGAGCTTCACTTCGTAATCGTGCTGCGTCTCGCCATTGGGAAGCGGGTATCCTTCAGGCTTGCAGACGAACTGGCCGCTCCTTTCATAAGTGCCATCGCCATCAAGATCCCATAGCCACTGTTCGATTTCTTCGTTCGTGCACGCTCCATCAAGATGCGAGCCGCTCGCATCAAAGCAGATTTCCGTGTTTGGACATGCCTCAGGTGGATTGATTGTCATTTGCGGTACCGGCGCGCACGGCCTTACGCCCGGCAGAAGCACGAGAAGAGCAAATCCAGTGGAGATTGTATTACCGTAATTGTTTCCTCCATAGATGTAGGAATATGGCCAGACGCCATCATTTGTTGCATTCGGGGTATCCGTAGTTTGATGATTACCGTTATAGGGGCTCGGACTCGTGAGATCTTTTATCAAATGCTTTTCATAATCGTCTCTCCAGCTCCGGCTTGGGCTGCATACTGTAGGAATCATATAGTCTTCTAATGCTTTCTTTACGGCATACATGGCATAGAAGTTTGATTGAAATTGGCCCGAGCCGGCGGTCGCCCCGTAACCTCCTGCAAACCACCGAGAGCAGAGATAATTGATTGCAGCGGTAACCCGAGGATCGCTCTTGTCAACGCCGAGGTAGTAGAGTGAGTATATGCCCGAGCCGGTGCGCCCCACGTTGGATCCATACGCTGAACAACTCGTGTAACCAAAACCGCCATCCGCACATTGCGAAGAACTCATCCAGAGCAGCAGTTCATCTTTCACAAATTGGGGCGCATGAATGAGCCAGGGGCTTGCTTCTGCCGCCTTAAGACCAATGGAAGCCCATTGCACAATGGAATTATCGCTGCTTCCATAGTCGGCGTTATTCATGTCGTATCTCCAACCGCCACGCCCCCCGGTTTCGACCTGAGAATATGCCAGCTGATCTGCCATATCGACCAGAATATCCCTGTACTTCTTGCCGATAACGCCGGCAGGCCCCGTTGTCGTGATCGAATTGGTATCTCTGCTGCTCGCTATTGCGAGCATCATGAGGCCATGAATATACGTTGTATAACTGCCGCTGGGACGAATCCCGATGCCGTTTCCGTTGGTATCGGGATTTCCATGCGTCTGCACGCCAATAGACTGGGTCACGAGAGCTGAAAAGAGATAATTGAGACCCAATTGAACCCGTTCGGCAAAGATGTCCTGCGTGGGATCATTCATGGGAAAATGCCCATGAATCTCAAATGCAGCAACGGCCGTGGCTGTAGAAGCACCATAATAACTCTCCTGCCACGCGCCGTTAGCAGCCTGGTGCAAATAGAGATATCGAAGGCCGTCCTCGATTGCCGCGTTCTTGCGAACCTCCTGATCGACGAATGCGACATCGATGCGCACGGCGGAAGAATTCGTGTCCCCGTCTCCATCAGTTACCGTGAGCTGCGCATAGTATATTCCCACGATGCTATAGCTGTGGTATGCATAGATGTAGTTGGGATTTGCCGCAGCGCCGCTTACACTCGGCGAACCGTCGCCGAAATTCCATACATAGGTATACGGAGCGACCCCTCCCGCGACATTTCCCCAAATGGGGAAGTTCCTTGTCGGCCATGCATACGGCTTCGGGTAGCCGGTAATAGGATCAAAGCTGCTCGGCATCGTGCGAACGAGAATCGCACCCGTAGGACTTTGCAGAACCGGCCTGTCCATTTCGCTGATCAATGGAGCAGGGTTCAAAGGCTCTACAGGCGGAGGAAAGGCGATTGTATACTCGTCATAAAGATCCAGCGCCTTCTTTTCAGATATGTCTTGAGCCCAACTTGCGATGCCGACAAGCATCAGGCAAACGAACCCAATGACTACAAATAATCTCTTTCGAGTCATATCAATTGCCCTCCTTCAGCTCCATCGTGGCAGAATGTCCGCCGTGCCCGAGCGTTTCTTCCAGCGCGAGAATGCAGTACGAAGTCACGAGCACCTTGTTGTTCTCCCACCAGCGACCATTCGAATTTACCCAATACCCTTCCTCGTTCTGGAGAGAGCAGAGTTTTACGATCAGATCTTCCCTCCAGTTATGAATCGCCCCCTTATCGTCCTGGATTACACTGTCTCCGTAGACATTGAGCGCCTTGGCCATTGTATGGTAGTAGTAATACAGACCTTGCAGCCCCATTTCCGGATTCTCATCCACGGTATAGTTCTTTCGTATCCAATCGAATGCCGCCTGGACCCGCGGATCGTCCTTTTCGATGTCCGCATAGATGAAGCTCTTGAGCCCCGCGTAGGTCATGCTTCCATAGGACGTCGTGCCGCCTGCTTTGCTGTAATCCGGATAGTAGACGAATCCGCCGTCCGCGCCGGCCCATTCCTGTTTGTTCACGCTTTTCAGATTCTGACACCTTTCAAGGAACAGAATCGCCTTATCCCAGAAGAGCCCTTTTCCCGATTCCCCCGCAGTGGGCAGATTGTTCGCCGGCGCCGCATCGTCCCTCTGCTTCATGTCGAATTCTGAATGCTTCGCAAGATCCTCCGACGCCTTCAGGGCCTCCAGAGCCCACTGTATGTTCGACAGATCCGGCCGGCCGTCCTGGCCGTAGCCGATTCCGCCATAGAAGCAGCTATCGGGCTGATACCCGTCGCTCTCGTCGAACTGGAGCTGAATCAGAAAATTCCGCGCGTTGAGAATCGTCTCGTGATAGGTTTCATCGCCGGCGTCCTCCAGGGCCATCAGACAGACGGACGTGTTGTAGCCGGGCATGTTGTCGATCGCGATCGAACCATCGGGCTTCACGCAGCTCATGATATACGAGAGACCCTTCGCGATTTGCAGGGAATTGTTCCGATCGTATCCGAAAGGACCCTTCAGAATCGAGGAAACCGCGAGCGCTGTCACCGCCGGATAGGAGCCCCAGGAACCGTCCGGCATCTGCTGTTTCAGCAGCCAATCGATCCCTTGCGCTATGGCAGTCTGGCCTTCATTCCTGATCGAGAGCTCGACGCTGTCCTGCGTCGCCTCGCCCGCGGAAGAAAACGAAACCCAAGAAGCACAGAGAAGAATCGCCCCCACCAAAGATGCGCAGCATTTCATCCGATTGTCCCCCAGTTCGAATTGCCCCCACAAAGCCGCTTAACGGTGCTCTCTTGAACCTCTTATCTTTTCGTAAGGCTTGATCGTTACTAGGACCTTCGTTCCCACGGGAGGCACGACGGCGCGATTCGCCTCATAAACCGTATCGTCGGCTCCCGTCGGCAGCGGATTATCGAGGATCGTGTTCGGATCATGGTACGTGGTCACAAGAGATTTCTCGGCCTGAGCCGCGAATACGCCATCGATAACGCGCGATCCCGCAAAGATCCAATGGGTGCGCTTCATGGCGTGCTTCTTCGGAATGTCATAAACGAGATCTTCGCCTCGCACCGACACGGTCTTGCTATTGCCCGGATCGGTCCATTTGACGAATATATCGACGGGGTCGCCCTTTGGCGTGGCAGGATCCCCCTGGTATTTCAGGCCGCCGCCGCACTCCAGCCCCATGAGCAGAAGGGCTATTTGGAAATGAAAGGGCTCAACGTCGAAGACAAGAACGCTCTCGTGCGTCTTTCCTCCCGGCGCGCACGCCAGGAGCTCGACTATTCCCTCGGACATATTGACCCAGCCGCCGAAGGATATTTCCTTCTTCTTGCCATCAACAATAATATTTCCGATTTGATAGACGTTCTCTGCTAGCTTTTTTATCGGGGGTTTCTCTTCGGCGGCTTGGTTCGGCGCTTGGGCAAGCGACGGAACCCCACTCGCCAAAATAATGATGATCGGCATGAAGACGAAAAGACCTGTTAATTTGGACATAAAGATACAGATAGCTCTAGCCTTGCGCGACCTATCACCCCCTCAGATCCCCCTAAGTAATTATTTGGAACATGGTATCATATTTCATCAATGATTTCAAGTGTTTATTGGCGTTGACGATGAATCAATTATTCGAACCATGGAAAAGGGATATGCACCGGCTCGACAGCCGGGCTTCCAGGAACCCGATCTAATCAAAAGAGACCAGGGCTATCTCATGAGAACCATTTTCTTCGTCTCTGTGAATGCCCCGGCCTGCATCTTGTAGAAATAGATGCCAGACACTACCGAGACACCACCGTTGTCCCTTCCATCCCAGTTGACCGTGTTGAGCCCGGCACTCCTCGTCCCGTCGATCAGCGTCCGCACCAGCTTCCCTGAGACGTTGTATACGCTGAGCTTCACCTGTTCCGCCGCGACGAGCTTGAAGCTGATCGTCGTATTCGGATTGAACGGATTCGGATAATTCTGCCCCAGCCCGTATGTCAACGCGGGTTCGGTCTCCGCTGCATCGTGGTCGAACTCCGGATCGAGCCTCACCCTGTACTGATAGCCGCAGTCATCCTCGTACATGACGTCGAACCAGACATTGAAACTCCCGCCCGGATAAGCAGTGAGATCGAATGTATACGTGTCGAGACCCCACGAATTCTCGCTCGCCCGCACATCCCCGTAGGACCCGTTCGGATCCGGAATCGTCAGCCAGGCCAGTTCCTCGTTCATGGTTGCGCTCACGTTTCTCGCCGCGCCAGGACCGTCGTTACGCACCTCTACCTGAACCGTCCAGAGGGGAGAATTGTATGAAACCGTATGATATCCGACCAATACCAGGCCCGGTTGGTCACACACCGGCGGTAGATCCACCGCCACTCCCGTGCAGCTCACATTCCCACACGTCGACCCCGTCACCACCGTGCACCCCTTCGGCCCCGCAGGCAGCACCGGACTGAACCGCACCGTAAATACCTTGCTCCCGCCCGCTCCCAAACTATACGTACTGTCCCCACTAATACTGTACGACCCACTCGCCTCCCGAACCGTCCCACTCAGCGTCCCGCCACCAGTATTCGCAATCGTAAACGTCAGGTCCTTCGTCTGTCCTACCGTCACATCCCCATAGGCCAACGCTAACGATACCGGCGTCACCGAACACACCGGCGCCAGTCCTCCCAATACCAAGGTCCCGCAATCCTGGGGACTCGTTCCGGACACAACAGCTTTGAGCGTTGCGATCCCATCCCCTCCACCCTGCGCATTTATGGAAATCGTATCGCCGGGGTTGTATGCGAAGACTGCACCAGTCGTTGGGTTCTTCAGATTCCCAAGATTCAGGGTCCAAACGCCGCTGGAGTTTGTCAGCCCCGATAAGTATCCGGAATAGTTGCCGCTTGACCTGACCCGTATCGAAACCAAGGCGCCCACGGCCGGGCTCGTGCCATCGGCAAGCCGCGCATACCCGTAAGTCACGTATGGAACCCCGCTCCCCACCGCCGCCGTTCGGAAAGAGTAATAGACGCCGCCGTTATTATCCGTTGAACCTCCGGAAGCGACTTCAAAATAGTACGTGGTGCCGGCCGAAAGCCCGGTCACCGCCGCGTAGTGGACGTCATCATTCGGTCGTGCATCGCAGCTCGAACCGCCCAGGGCAGTCGTGAGACCATAGTGCACGCAGCCATCCGCATTGCTCGCGGTCGTCCAAGCAATCGTGGCAGATGTGCTGGTGACGTTTGAAACCTGCACATTGGATATCTGCCCAAGGGCCGCGGAAGAGAAAACGAGAGCCAGAAGAGCGATGACGATACACCCAATAGACGCACGATTAGCCTTCTTCATATGCAACACCCTCGCATCTGGAGTCAGAGAATTGCTTCTGATTTAACCCTATTTGCAGAGATCGATTTGTCCCCTTCGAGCCGGTGATGTCCAAGCACGCGACCTATTTCAGCAATAGCATCTTCCTTGTTTGTTCGTACTTTCCCGACCTCAGGCGATAGAAATAGATGCCCGATGAAACCGCCCGGCCATTCGTATCGAGGCCGTTCCAGCTCATCACGTGGTTTCCCGCTTCGTAGCGGCCCTTGGCGAGAACGAGAATCCGCTGCCCAAGAACATTATAGATCGAGAGCTCAACCTCTCCGGCAGCCGGCAATCCAAATCTAATCGTTGTCACGGGATTGAACGGATTGGGATAGTTGCCCGCCAGATAATAGTCCGCGGGTATAACGCCTTCCGACTCATCCACACCCGTGGGGCTCATTTCCTGAACGCCGAAATCCTGCGGGCTATCACCGGAGATCGCTATCTCGGCATCGGCAGCGCATCCAACCCCTCGCACAAAGTGCACCTCCATGGCGTCCCCCGCGGCATAGGGCAGAACATCGTTCGATCCCGGCTCCTTGAGATTGCCGAGATTCAGCATCCAGATCCCCTCGGCGTTGGTCAGCGCCGTGAAAGGATAGGAGCTGATCCCGTCATGCCGCACCGTGCCTGATACCAATACGTCCCCGATCCCCTTATCCGTAGTCCCGTCAAACACTCGACCGAAGACCGTGGCAGGGACGCCGGGCCGAGCTTTCGTCGTCTTGAACGTGTAGTAATTCCCTTGATTATCATCCGTCATGCCGCCGGAGACTATTTCAAAGTAATACGGCGCATTCTCGGAGAGATTGTCCAATACCACCATGTGAACCGCCCGACCGCCTCTCTCTTCATTCTTCGTCAGTCCCAGCGCCGGTGTCGGGCCATAATGCACCACTCCATCAGTCGCAACGTCGGTCACCCAGCATATCGACACGGATGAAGCGCTGTGATTCCCGATGACGATATTCTCCAGCCGCTTCGCTTGCCCAACGGCCTCTGCTTTTTCCTGGGAAATCCCGGTTACCGCTCCCTTCTTCTTCGACGGCGGGGCGGCATGGCTGATTGTCACGGGCGGCGGGATCAGTCTCGGGTTAAGCACGAGAGGCTTCGCGCTCGCGCCATCCAATAAGAGCGACGGACCCGTCTGGGAACTGCCCATCGATCCCTCATTCGAAGCAACCGCTACGGGGGTAATCTGAAGCGTTTTGTAGGCTCGATTGTTGGTCTCGTCCGTTTCCTCGATGGCATTGTAGAGATCCGCTATGCCATATATATTCACGACACCGGAACCGCTGAAGGAGAAGGTGCTCCCATAGAAGCCGCTCGATCCCCCGGGCGGAATATCCACCGGAAGCGATCCTCCAATCATCGAAACTCCACCGGCATCCGGATTTCCCATATAGATATCCAACCGCGGGGCATACGCCGTCTCCGATCCTACGTTATCTATGTTCACATAGATCCCCACCGTTGCCCCGGAAGCAACAGGATTCGGATCAATCCAGATATCAGCGGGCGTTACCAGCAGATCGGGCAGCGCGGAAATCGTATCGCACGTGTGCGTACACCATTCCCCCGCCGTATTCACCTTCACGAAAAAGCCACTTCCCGGCCTCACGGCAAAATCTTCCCCTATGAATAGCCCCGGACCGATCTCCGCGGCCGTAGACCACGCCTGCAGACCTCCATCCCATCGATGCGCCTCCACGCACGCATCAATGGCATCAATCAGACTGAAGCCCGTATAACAAGCATCCTCATTCGGAACAGATACCATGTTGAGCCCACGCTGCAGAGCTGTGCAGCCGTGCTCCGTAAGGCCCGTGCCGCAGAACGCCGAGGCTCCCGCTTGACTGACTCGAGCAAAGAACCCATCACGGAGAGCTATCGGGAACTCATCGCCGACTATCATCCCGCCACCGATATCAACGGCACTGATCCATCTCTGATTCCCCCGATCCCAGCCATCGACTTCATTGCACGTCGGAATCTGAGGAATCATCGTATATGATGTCGAGCTCTCTCTGGATTCAAGCGGCGCACCGAGGAGATTAAGATGAACATTGAGCGCTGTCGATCGACACTGGTACCCTACCCAGAGGGTATCACGCCGGCAATTGTTGGACTCCATTACCTCTCTAATCGATCCATTGATGTCGGCACAAGCACAAATCAAATAGTGCCCCTCTGAATGGAAATAGTTACCCATGTCGAGATTGAGCGTAAACTGCGAGCCGGCGCCAATAGAGGGGATAATGTATGGCGGCAATAGAGGGATGCCGCCGGTGTTTGGATCTCCATCCCAGACCTGGAGAGAGACATTCGTCGCGGTAAGCTCGCCGGCGTTCTTCACCGTCGTCCGAATTGTGACCGTATCAAGCGTATCCGGTTCGGGGGGAATAAAGGCAATGCCATCCTGATCAATGATCAAATCAGGAGGGAAATAAACGTGAACAAACTTCTTCGCCATGTTATTGAGCTTCTCGGGTTCGCGAATCTCATTGAGAGGATCCGCGCGCACATAGATATCATGATCTCCCGCAAGACCATAGGTATACCATTCAACCTGGACTGTGCTGTCGGCTCCCGGTTCGAGTGTTGAGACAAGAATATCAGCCCCGATCTGCACCCCGCCAAGATCGGGATGGCCGTCGAATAGTTGTACAAGAATATGATTTGCAGCAAGGATGCCCCGGTTGCGAACTTTCGCCGAGATATCCACCCACTCAGAATCGGAAGGCGTCGGATTGGAGAGAACAATTTCTAATGCGTTTATGGCAAGGTCCGGACCGGCGTGCAGTAGTCCGAATATCGCCGTCGCCGTATGGTAAGCATCCGTATTCCAGCTGCCGTCGGGAAGCTGTGTAGTCTCAAGATAAGTCATCGCATTCGTTATCTGCGTCGCCGATGGATCACCCTTAATCAGGGCGGTCAATGCCAAACCGGTCTCGTAAGGATTACTGGATCCGCCCGTACCGAATCCTCCGTCCATACGTGCTTGCGTCTTGAACCAGTTCACGCCGTTCGATATCTGAGTGGCGACGCTGAAATCTCCCGAGAGAGCTGCCAAAGCGACAATTGCATGAGCGGCGTAGAATACGCGGCTCGAATCTCCACCGACGAATGACCATCCGTAATCAGCATTCTGCTGTGATATGAGATAGTCCGCTCCTATTCCCAACTTTGTCATGTTGGAATACGAGGCGTTCTTCAATGCTCTTAAGGCGAGAGCCGTCTCGAGGACATTGCTGCCGTAGCCTTTCTGATATCCCCACCCACCATCGACATTCTGCATGTTTGCCAAGCTGTCCACTAAACCTGCTGGTACGTTTTCATCGCTGCATGAAGCAATTGCCATGATCTTTCGGGCAAGGTAGTCGGTAGAATGGGTCATTATCAAATTGATCGCACTTAGCCCATTATCAATGGTCGCGGAGTCTGCTTCGAGAGCGCCGAGTACACTCACAACCATCGTGGCATCACGGAAGGGTGTCTTCTTTGCAACCCCCCACAATCCGGAGGGATCCTGGTTGGCAACCAGCCAATTAGCTCCGCTCGTAATAGCGGACTCCTGGGCGCAAAGACTGCCTCCAAAGGCAATAAGCAATTCCAGCATTAGAAGAGTCTTCAATACCTTCATTTTCTTTCACCCCACCACCTTATCGCGATCGTCGAGATTCAAAGACAGATCAACTTCTCGGCCATTGCCCGTATTCTCTGCCACATGTAGGGTCCGCCAGTGAAATACTAACTAGGGATGTGGGCTTTCCCCCTTTTCCGCGTTTTCCTGTTGCCTTTGCTTCAGCTTCAACGCGTTGTATATCTTGGTTGCTCCCTTAGAAAGTTGCACCTCTTTAAGATCTTCGTCGTTGGCATAATTACTGACGCTGAATCTAACGGCCTCAACAAACTCTTGCACAACATCATCCACCCAGATCCCATAGTTGCGCTGTATGTGTCGAACAGCACGGCGCTCGGAAGCATTCTTGCTCAAGGAAATAATCCCTTTCCAATTCCTAACTAGGCAATAAGCAGTGAGCTCCTTGGGAAGGCCCTCTGAATGAAGGTCTATTCTCCTTAGGAAGAGCATGTAGGAGAAACTTGGTTGCACCAACGCCGGACTTCCTTCCCATGACGCTTTGTTCCATTCAATAACCAGGACGCTGCCTTCTCCAACGAAACCGTTCAATACACTATCAGGTTTAATTGCATAGAAGTCCTTCCCCAGTACTTCATAGGGGATTGGTATGGAGTCCAGTTTGCCGACCAAGACAACGTCGGCC
>JAPLKY010000318.1 GCA_026387805.1 Candidatus Krumholzibacteriia bacterium | reverse complement strand
GAGGACGAAGAATGGGAGGAGCTTCGCGCGCTGCTCCTGATCTCTCCCGAAGGAACGTGCGGATACGGCATCCCGGCGGGGGCCGGTCTCTGCGTCCACCCCGGGGGGGAGCTCGAGGCGCTCGGGATGCCCGTAATCTGTTTCGCGAAAATCGACCGCATGGTGAAACGCCGCCCCGGCCTCATGCCGGTAGCGCCATGAATTTTTCGCTCGGCTCGCAAAACTCTATGAGGAAAATCTGTAGCCGGGTTATAATCCACGAAAAGGATCAAAGGGAGGTTTCAAGGAAATGGTAAAGCGATCGTTTCATCGATGCGCCGTCGCGTCCGCATGTATCATGGTGTCGTGCATGCTCGTTCCTCGCGGCGACGCCGCGGCGTCGCCGAAGAGTCCAATGCCGAAAACGAAGGCGGAGTCGTCCATGGATAGAATCGCGGAGAGTTTCGTGAAGCTCGCCCTCGCCGTCGGCGAGCACGATCCCCTGTACGTCGACGCCTATTTCGGGCCTGCGGAGTGGCGCGAGCAGGCGAAGAAGGAAAAGAGGCCGCTCGAGGAGATCAGGAACGCCGCCGCCCCGCTCATCGCGGAGCTGGAGAAGCTGGATGCGGGTCGGGAAGAGGAGCCGCTCCGGCTCCGGCGCACGTTTCTGATCAAGCAGCTCGAATCGCTCGTGGCGCGCGTGATCATGCTCGAAGGCACGAAGCTCACCTTCGATGAAGAATCGAATGCGCTCTACGACGCCGTCGCGCCGCGTTCCGACGAGAGGCGTTTCCGCGAGGCGCTCGGCAGGATCGATTCGCTCGTGCCTCCCGGAGAGGGAACGCTTCTCGATCGGTTCGAGCGGTTCAAGAAGGATCTCGTTATTCCGAAGGACCGGCTCGATGCCGTCTTCACGGCGGCGATCACCGAGGCCCGAAAGAGGACAAAGGAGCACATCGCTCTTCCCGAGGACGAATCGTTCACCGTCGAATACGTTACCGGCGAGTCGTGGGGCGCGTACAACTGGTACAAGGGCGCGAACCGCAGCGTGATCCAGATCAACACGGATTTTCCGACGCATATCGATGCCCCGCTCGGGCTCGCCTGCCACGAAGGCTACCCGGGCCATCATGTTCAGAACGTTTTGCTCGAGCAGGGTCTCGTGAAGGACAGGGGCTGGATCGAGTTCACCGTTTCTCCGCTCTTCAGCCCGCTCTCTCCGATCAACGAGGGATCGGCGAATTTCGGCATCGAGACGGCGTTCCCCGGCGACTCGCGGCACGTCTTCCACCGCGGAGGAGGCCGCGCAGTTTCTTTCCGGGAGCGCCCTCATGTCGCTCGAGCGCGCCCGAAGGCTCGTGACGTTTTTCGATCGATACCGGAGCTACGTCATCAACTATACTGTCGGGTACGATCTCGTGAAGAGCTACATCGAGAAGCGCGGCGGCACCGAGGATCGTCCGGAAAAGTGGTGGGAGGAATTTCGCGCGTTGATCTCCTATCCCCGCGTTCCATCGGAATTGAAGTAAGGAGGCTGTTCCATGATCAGCGAAATCACGGCGCAACAGCTCAATCCGGAGAGCTTCATCAGGGAGAAAGTCGAAGAGATCCGATCGGTGGTCGCGGACGGCATCGCGATCAACGCGCTGTCGGGAGGCGTCGATTCCTCCACGGTCACGATGCTCGGGCACCGCGCCCTGGGAGAGCGGCTCAGAACCGTGTTCATCGAGAACGGCCTCATGCGGGAGGGAGAGCCCGAGCGCGTTCGGGGCCTGTTCGAGAAGCTCGGCGTCGCCGTCGAGGTGGTCGACGCCCGCAAGGAGTTCTTCGCGGCTCTCAAGGGGATCACGGACCCCGAGGAAAAACGCGAGGCGATCACCCGGACATTCTACAAGAAGGTGTTCGGGCGCCTCGTGAAGGAGAGCAAGGCGAAGCATCTTCTCCAGGGGACCATCCTGACCGACGTCGACGAGACCGTTGCCGGGATCAAGCGTCAGCACAATGTTTTCGAGCAGCTCGGCATCGATCCGCAGGAGGCCTTCGGCTACCGGATCATCGAGCCGCTCATCCAGATTCGCAAGGACGGCGTGCGGATCGTCGGCAAGGCGCTTGGGCTCCCGTCCGAGCTCTTCGAGCGCATCCCGTTTCCCGGGCCGGCGCTCTCGGCCCGGGTGATCGGAGAGGTTACGCCCGAGCGCATCGAGACAGTGCGAAAAGCCACGTCCGTCGTTGAGAGGCTGCTTTCCGGCACGAAGGCGTTCCAGTACCTGGCGATCCTCCACCAGGATCGCGTGACCGGCATGAGAGACGGCAAGCGGGACTTCGGGCAGCAGATCGAGATTCGTTGCTGGGACAGTCTCGATGCGCGGATCGCGACGCCGACGAGGCTCTCGTTCGAGACGCTCGACACCCTCGCCGACGAGATCATCAAGAAGGTGCCGGGCGTCGTGAGCGTCACCTATAACATTGCGACGAAGCCGCCGTCGACGATCGAGGCGGTTTGAAAGCACGGATTTCGAGAGGAGGCGAGATCGATGACCTATATGCATCACGAGCTCAAGGAAAAGACGCTGGCCGAGCTGAAGGAGATCGCCGCGGGAATAGAGGACGAGGCGGTCAAGGGATACAGCCAGATGAACAAGGAGCATCTGGTGAAGCAGCTCTGCGCCGTGCTCAAGATCGACATGCACGAGCACCACGCGGCGAAGATCCCGGAGAAAACAAGCTTCAAGGCGCAGATACGAGCCTTGAAACAGGAGCGGGACAAGCTGGTGGGAACTCATGACCATAAGCGGCTCGGCGAGATCCGCG
>JAPLKY010000165.1 GCA_026387805.1 Candidatus Krumholzibacteriia bacterium | reverse complement strand
CGTGAAATCGCTTGTGGCGGGCCTCGAACGCGGCGAGGGGGTTCTGAAGGACCTCGCCGACCGGGGAGCGCTTCGGATCGTCGAGGCGTTCTACGACATCGAACGCGGCTTCGTGGAGTTTATCGCGCGATAGAGGGCGGGACGGTCATCGAACGAGCGCGAGCCTCGTTGTCGCCGTGTAGACGCCCGTTCTGAATCTGCAGAAATAGATGCCGCTCGCGACCGCGGCGCCTCTGTTATCCTTTCCATCCCATATCGCCGCATGTCTTCCCCGTTCGTAGACGCGCTCGACGAGCGTCCGCACGAGTCTTCCCGAAACGTCAAAAATCTTCATCTCCACTTCGCCTCGCGCGGCGAGCTCGAAGGGGATGATCGCGCGCGGATTGAAAGGATTCGGGTAGGCCGGCTCCAGCCGGTTCACGCCGCGCGCGGAGGGCGTTTCGAAGCCCTCCGCGTCCGTCGGAACGTCGGTGGTCACGACGACGTCGTCGACGTACCAACCCTCGAATCCATACTGCTCGTCGCTCGCGAAATGGAACCGGATGAGCGCGGGGCCATGGTAGGTCGAGAGGTCGAACGTTTCCATCTTCCAGTCGAAGGCGCCGGAGTAACACCGCTGATAGGCCGCGAGGAAGATCGAATTGTAAGGGCTCGCGCGCGAGGGATAGATGACGGTGGGGGAGATGATCTTCCACGTCGCGCCCCCGTTCTGCGACAGCTCCACGACCCCCGCATCGAGGGCCCAGTACGGATAGGCCGTGCCCGCCTCGGCGTTCATCCGGTGCCAGAAGGTCAGGCGCGAGTTGCTGAAGAGGCAAAGCGGAGGGAGCGAAAGGACCGATTCCATGATGTTCGCGTACGTGCCCGCCGAGGAATTGCCGCATCTCCAGCTCGACGGCGCCGAATGGTATCGCTCCGTGCTCACGTGCCACTGATCGACGCCGACGATCGCGCCATGGGTGAACGATCCCTCCTCATCGGCCGGATCGTCGAGTCCGTAGCCGCACGTGCGCACCCGGACCGTTTCGGCGCGCGATTCCATGTTCCGGCCTTCGATCGTGAGGATCATCGCGATTTCCGAGAAGGGCGGGGTCGCCTCGTTCACGAACCAGAGAAGTTCCTCCGGAAAGGATACCGCGCTTCCCGCCGGGATGAGCGGCACTTCGACCGAGGCCTTGATCGCCCGTCCGAACGAATTATCCGGGAAGGAGAGGGTCAGCACGGGGGAGATCGCGTCGTTCGTTCCCCGGTTCCGGTACACGCACGAAAGATTCTGGAATTCCCACGCCTCGAGGCACCCGTTTCCGTTGCCGTACGCCGCGTCGGAGAGCGCGAACGATTCGAGCGCGACGTCGGGCGCGCTCACCGGGAGCGCGAGCGGTATCTTCCAGGTTCCCTCGCCGGCCGCGACGCTGAATTCGAGCGTCGTGACGCCCGAGCCCCGGGCGCAGGCTCCGATCTCGATGGAGAATGCGCGATCGAGAGCCGTGTTCGTCCCCGGGGGGAGATCTCCCGCGAATACGCTTCCTGAAAGGACGGTTACGGTCGTGTCGCCGACCGCGAGCGTAATCGCGACATTCGTCAGCGGATTCGAACCGATGTTCCCCAGCGCGATCGTGAGGGCCGCCGTTTCGCCCGCCTCGGCGAGGCCGTCCCCGTCTCCCGCGCCTCCCGCAGTGTCGTCGCTCACGGCGAGGAGGGCGACGGACGGCAGATACTCGGCGAGCTGCGTGACCGTGATCGTATCGGCATGCGGGTAATGATTCCGAGAAACGACGGAGAGGAGGACCTTTTCCCCCTCGATCGGGCACGGCGTCAGGAGAGCCGTTCCCGATGCATCGGTAACCGCCGCGCAGTAGGCGTCGGGGGACGTCGAGTTGAGGCTGGCGAGCGCGCCCTGCAGGGGGCCGTCATCGTCGGAAACGCGGATCTCGAATCCGCCCTGGCCCGCGAAGATGACGCTGTCATGCTCGGCGGCGAGCGCTCGCGGCGTGTCGGTCCAGACGCTCAATGCCGGGTCTCCGAGGACGCACATTTCGTAATATACCCAGCGAACCGCGTCGTAGCCGATGTAGGAGACGTTGTCGATCCGCGAATCCTCGAGCGCGTCCCCGAGCCTCGTGATCCCTTCGCCGAATATCGCGTCGAAGAACCGGCGATCGAAGAACTGTGAAACGCCGCACGTCGAGCCGGGCGCATCCCATCCGAGGCGTGTGTTTCCGATGAAGGCGACCGCGCCGTGCGCGTCCGTGACGAGCTCTTCGGCGATGCAGTCATCGGCCCGGATCGTCCCCGCCTCGTCGCGGTTGTCGAACGACGCCGCATAGCAGCCCTGGGAATAGCAGACAAAGAAGCCCGCCGAAACGCCGTCGTTCGTGAGGGAGCCCACGTCCCCCGCGGCGAGCCGCATGACGGAGTAGAGGTTCGAATGGCCGCAGTGATTCACGAGGTTGATGCCGCCGTTGAGGATCGGCAGGACATCGTTCACGTTCCATGAGCCGGCCTCGGAATCGTAGAGGACCTGGGTTGAGAATCCCGGGGGAATCCCGGCGGTCGTGAATCCCCAGCTCGACGAGCCATAGAGGATTTCGTTCTTGTAGTCGCCGCCCCACGTCTTGACCCCATCGACGGACCAGAGAAGCTCCCCGAAAAGCCCTACGCTCGTGCATTGCGCGGGAATGGGGGTAAACGTATAGCTCGAGATCTTGTTGATGGCGTTCGCGATCTCGCCGGGGGAGTCGACCGGAAGCCTTCCCACGATAACTTCGCTCAGAAGGTCTTCCTCGCCGGGTTCGCCGAAGTACTGGTCGCCGTCAGTATTCCAGTTTCCGTCCAGGCAGGAATAATAGAGATCGGATGCGATATCGGCGTCGACCGTCATTCCGACCTTCACGTAAAATCCGCGGTGCGGGATCACTTCGTCGTCTCCTCCGAGGAGAACGTACGTCGTCTGCCAGTTCTCGTAAGCGAATCGGACGAAGTTCCGGATCTTCTCCTGCAGGTCGGCCCCGCCGTAGTTCGCCGCGATCCACGCGGTATCGACGATCCGGGCGCGCATCCCGCAGCGCGCTTTGAGATCCACGAGCGGCTGAAAAGAGGGGACGAACGTCGGGCTCGTGATGATGACGTAGTGGACGATCTCTCCCGGGGCGACCGTGTCCGCGAGGGATGAGATCGGCGGCGCGTACGCGATCGAAAGCCCGGGATTCTCGACCCGGTTGCGCAGCGCGCGCAGGGCCGCCCGGGTCCGCGCGGAAGGCGCGTCGGCAGCCGCCGCGGCCGACGGGACGGTTTCTATCGTGACCCGGACGGACGACGAGAAGAGAACGGTGCCCGCGGAGGGAATGAGCACGCACGGATAGACGTTTACGAACGCGAGCCGCACGCCCGCGATCGTTTGCTCCGTCGCGAGAACGCCGCGGGCGGCGGGAAAGGCTTGCGACGATCGATAGATCGCCGCGTTCCTGACGAATCCGGATGGAGCGGCCGTTCCCAGGGGCGCTTGCGGCTGCATCGGCGCTACGTCGAGAGATCCTTCGATCGTCATCGTATCGATCGGTTCGATGATGATCCGGGAAACGGTTTCCCCGGGAGGGATGATGAAGCAGGCCGGATAGACTGGCAGGATCGGCTCGCCGGGACTGGCGATGGAACGGCAGCCGGGAATCGTGAGGAGAACGCCTCCGGGCACTCGTGCGACGCCGGGTTTCTCGAAAGAAATCTGTTTCGTCAGCAAGCCGGCCCGCGCATTTCCGGCAAGAAGGAAAACGGCAAGGCCGACCCGTGCGAGAGCTCGTGTTGTCATGATAGAAGGCGCCTTTTCCTTCCTCGATAGGTTTGGGGCTAGTATAGCACATTTTTTTCCGTGCTTATAGGGCGAAATCCGTCTAGACTGGATGCATGCAAAGGAGATCGAAATGACGCCCCGATGCGAGAAGCTCGAATCCAACAGGAGCGCGTGCAACTGCTCGTACGGGGGATGCCCACGTCACGGTACCTGTTGCGCCTGTATCAGGTATCATCTCGAGAACAGGGAGCTCCCGGCGTGCGCGTTTCCCGACGACGTGGAGAAGACGTGGGATCGCTCCTTCAAGAGGTTCATCGAGACGTACGGGTGAGTCTCCGGTCAGGCGTCCAGGCTCTCGGCGCTCTGTATCGATTTCAGCAACGATTCGGCGTGCTTCGATTTCTTCGTGGCCTCGCGAAGCGCCGCTTCGGGGATCACCGAGCTTCGTCTCAGCCAGAAACCGATCGCCGCGAGGCATGCGCCCTTCTTCCCGGCAACGCCGCGGAAATCGCGTTGGAGGACGTTGTCTCTCCCTTCGATCGTCAGAGAGGAATCGGCGATAATCAGAGCGGAACCGCCGGATTTGAGGAGGCCCTTGACCCGCGCGAGGCCGTCGTCGGAGGTGACGATGATCACGTCGGGCTTCTGGATGCCGGTGTAGTCGATCTTCTTTTCCGAGAGGATCACCTCGGACAGGGAAAAGCCCGTTCCGACGGTGATGGGATAATCCCCCTTCTTGGTCGTCTTTAACCCCGCGAGAATGGCGGCTTCGGCGAGCATCTCCGCGGCGGATTGGACCCCTTCGCCCGCCGATCCTGAGAGCACGACGGCGATGCGATCCTTGAGACCGGCTTCGTAGAGGGTTGTGAGCTCCGACTTGATGAGCGATTTCGATTCCCGCGTCGCCCGCTTCATCGGCTCCCGCTCGCGCTTCAGCTCGAGCTCGGCGATGCCCATTTCCGAGAGATCCTTGATCCCCTTCACGCCGTACGAAGGGCACGGCGACACGATCTCAACGATGGAAAATCCCTTCACCGCGAAGGCGGCCGCGAGCTTCTCGCTGAAATCCCCCTTCGCCATGGTTCTCAGCGCGTAGGTCGCTCCCGCGTCGAAGGCGAGCTTGCAGAGGTCGTACGGATGCTGCTGATGCCCCTGAGGCGTGATGACCGTGGTGAAACCGAACGGGGTGAGCCCGCTCGGCTGTCCTCCCGTCATTCCGTAGATCATGTTGTTCACGATGATGAGCGTCATGTCGACGTTCCATCTGGCGGCCTCCAGCAGATGCTGCAGACCGATGGTCGCGCCGCCGTCTCCCTGGAAGGCGATGACCTTCTTGCCATCGAGGCCGAGGGCGGCTCCCATGGCGAGCGCGACCGATCTTCCGTGCAGCCCGTGGATCGTATGCGCGTTGAAGCCCGCGTCGATGAGCCCGCCGCAGCCGATATCGCTCGCGATCAC
>JAPLKY010000243.1 GCA_026387805.1 Candidatus Krumholzibacteriia bacterium | reverse complement strand
ATATTGAGAGCAGCCAATATGGCGATTCGCGATTGTGACATGATGCCGCTCGAATGGGCTATTTCCCTCATCTTCCGGTCAACGTACCCGGCTATCTTATGAATATACTGAGGGTCACCCAATCCCTTGATTTTATACTCTTGACCAAAAATTTCCACTTTTTCAGTGCTCTTTTCGGTCATCTGGTTACCTTTCAAAATCAACGCAGAACCCTTCGCTTCCGCCTTATTCCTCCCGGGTACCCGCCTTATTCAACCGGCAACGGATCAGGTGTCGAGCTGATCCAGTTTCGCCAGCATCTCCTCTACCTTTCCTTTTATCTCCTCTCTCGTTTGATCGAAATCTCCTGTCTTTTTCTTTTCAGTCCGCAAAATTTCGAGTTCCCTCATTAAATCACCGTTTACAATATACAACGAATCCATTTTTTCTTTCAACTCTTTATTGATCGCCTCCAGCCTCGATTTTTCCTCTTTCAGCCGGGAGATATGCTCCGCCGTCTTCGTTATCTTCTCTTCGAGCAAATCGAGGTTTATGATCCCGCTTCCAGCCATGCGCCGTTCCTCCCCTATTCCGTCCGTAGCGCCGCTCCCAGCTCGCGCTGCAGGGCGCCGACTATTCTATGGACTTCCCGGTCCACCGCGATGCTGTCGAGGGTATTCTCGGAAGACCTGAAGCTCAGCCTGAACGTATAGCTTCGTTTTCCCTCTCCCAGATGACCCCCCCTATAGTAATCGAAAACTCGAATAGAATCAAGATATTGTGCTTGTTGCATGATAATATTTCTAACTTCCGCATATCGCACTCTATCAGCGACGACGATACAAAGATCGCGCTTCACCGCGGGGTATTGGCTCATTGCTTCGAACCTCGGCCATCCCCCCCCGGCTGGGGGCAACTCGTCGAGGCGGAGGTCGAAATAGAAGATCGGAGAATCGACGTCGAAACCCTCCGACACTCCCTTGGCTATCAAGCCTCCTTCGGCAAGAACGGCGCCGCCGAGGAGCCATTGGAAGATCTGCCCTTTTCCGTCGTGCGGCTTCATCATCTTCACTTCTTCCAGAAGCCCGAGCCGATCGAGAAGGGCTTCAAGCTCCCCTTTCATATCGAAGAAATCGCTCTGCCGGCGCGGCGCCATCCATTCGAGCGGCGTGGCATGTCGCGCGAACAGCGCCCCGATATGCAGCTCCTCGCGCGGGAGCCCCGCCCGTTCGGGTCCCGGAAGAAACACCTTACCGAGCTCGAATATCCGTATCTCTTCCTGCTCGGCGCGGGTGTTTCGCCTTACCACTCCGAGAAGCCCCGGAATCAGGCTCGTCCGGAGAGCGGATTGCGCCTCGGTGAGGGGATTCGCCACGCGCAGCGGACCCGCCCGCTCGTCCCGCCCATCCCATCCCATGCGCCCCGCATCGGCCGGATCCATGAAAGAGCTCGTAACGACTTCGGCGAATCCGCGCGAGACGAGAAAATCGACGAGCGAGCTCTTCCTCAGATCCTCGGCCGGCACTTCGGAGAATATGCTGCACCTCGCCGATTCGTCCCGGCCTATGTTCTCGTACCCGTAGACCCGCGCCGCCTCCTCCACGAGATCGATTTCCTCCAGGATATCGCGCCGGAACGTGGGAATGGAAACGTGGACCGTTTCCCCGTAGGAACGGGACGGAAGCTCGAGCCGATCGAGAAGCGCCGCAATGTCGTCTCCCGCGAGCTCGGTGCCCATGACGCGGTTCGCATGGCTCACCCTGAGAGAAACGGTTCGCCGCTCGAGACTTCTCGGGTCGTGTATCGACTCGGCGCACGCAGGGGACGGCGTGCCCGCTCCCATCTCCTGTATGAGCCGGCAGGCGCGCGCCGCCGCGTCCATCATGATCCCGCTATCCGCTTCCCGTTCGAAGCGATACGAAGCCTCCGTCTCGAGCTTGAGGCGCTGCCGCGCGTCTCTCACGAGTCGCGGATCGAACATCGCGCTCTCGATGACGAGGCGCTTCGTCTCCGCCTTCACCTCGGTATCGCGGCCTCCCATGACCCCCGCCACCGCGATCGGCCGCGCGTCGTCGGCGATGACGAGCATTCCGGGATCGAGCTCGCGCTCCACGCCATCGAGCGTGACGATCTTTTCACCCTTCTTCGCGCGCCGCACCACGATCGTATCCTTCGCGAGCGTATCCCGGTCAAAGGCATGGAGCGGCTGTCCGAGCTCCATGAGAACGAAATTCGTCGCATCGACGATGTTGTTGATCGCGCCGAGCCCGACCGACTTGAGGAGGTTCTGCATCCACGCCGGAGAAGGGGCGACGATCACGTCGTCGACGAAAGCCGCCGTGTATCGCGGACAATCGGCGCCGCTTTCGATCCTGAGATTGAAATCTCCCCCCGCCCCGAGCTCGAACCGATCAGGAAGGACGAGCTTGCGCCGGTAGAGCGCGGCGATCTCGCGCGCGATCCCGAAATGGCACAGGAGATCGGGGCGATTCGGTGTCACCTCGAGGTCGAATACGTACTCGGATTGTCCGAGCTTCCCTTCGAGGCTCACCCCCGGCTTCCCGTCGAAATCGAGGGACATGATGCCGCTATGATTCTCGCTCAGGCCCAATTCCGATTCCGAGCAGATCATCCCTTCGGATACGACTCCCCGTATCTTGGACTTCTTGATTCTGAGCCCCCCGGCGAGCACGGCCCCCTCCACCGCCACCGCCACGCGCATTCCCGCCGCCACGTTCGGAGCCCCACACACGATGCCGAGCGGGCGCGCGCCGCCCGCATCGACCGTACAGAGACTCAGGCGATCGGCGCCCGGGTGCTTCTTCACTTCGAGGACTCTGCCGAGCACGACTCCGGTGAACGGCGGAGCGAGCGATTCGATTCCCTCCACGTTCACGCCGAACATCGTCAGGTCGCGCGCGAGCGTCGCCGCGTCCTCCTCGATGGGAACGTACCGCTTCAACCACGTGAGGCTGATCTTCACTCGAACACCTCCCCCGCCGTCTCGGCCCAGAACTGCCGAAGAAACCGCAGGTCGTTCGAGAGAAGGCGTCGGATGTCGTCGATGCCGTATTTGAGCATCGCGATCCGATCGAGGCCCAGCCCGAACGCGAAACCGGTGTAGGCGTCCGGATCGTATCCCGCGTTGCGAAACACGTGCGGATGCACCATTCCGGCCCCCATGATCTCGATCCATCCGGTCTTGCCGCAAATGGGACAACCGGAGCCGCGGCACGCGAAACAGGACATATCGGCCTCCGCGCTCGGCTCCGTGAACGGGAAGAAATGAGGCCTGAACCGGACCTTCGCGTCCGATCCGAAAAATGCTCGTACGAAATAGGTCACGTCGTTCCGCAGGTCGGCAAGCGACACGTTCCGATCGACGTAGAGCCCTTCCATCTGGAGGAACTCGGATGCGTGCGACGGATCGGGCGCTTCGTTGCGGTACACGCGCCCGGGCACGATGATGCGAAGCGGCGGCTTGTGCTTTTCCATGTACCGCACCTGCACCGGCGAGGTCTGGGTTCTCAGCAGAATGTCCCTGTTGATATAGAACGTGTCCTGCGTATCCCGCGACGGATGATCGGCCGGGAAATTCAATGCTTCGAAATTGTAGTAGTCAAGCTCGACGTCGGGACCTTCGGCAAGCGAGTAGCCCATCCCGAAGAATATGCGCTTGATGTCTCTCAGGACCTGATGAAGAACGTGGCGACCGCCGGAGAGAGCGCGCCTTCCCGGAAGGGTCGGATCTCCGGAGAAATAATCCTCTTCAGCCGCGCCGTCCGACAGCGCGCCTTTGCGTCGTTCGTAGAGACCCAGAATGCGTTCCCTGAGATCGTTGACCAGATCTCCGAACGCGGGACGCTCCTCGTCCGGGAGGCTTCCTATGGAGCGCAGGAGGGTCGTTATCTCGCCCTTGCGTCCGATGAACCGGACCCTCGCCTCCTCCAGGACCTCGAGATCGGCGGCCTCGGCGAAGGCCTTTTCGGCCCGCTCCGCGATTTCATCCACCCCGAAGCGATCGGGTCGCTCGCTCATTGAAGGGATTCCTTCGCAATCTCCGCGAGCTTCGTGAAGCCCGGCGCGTCGTTGATGGCGAGCTCGGCGAGAACCTTGCGGTTGATCTCGATATTCGATTTCTTCAACCCGTCGATGAGACGACTGTAGCTCATGCCGTTCAGCCGGGCGGCGGCGTTGATTCGCGTGATCCAGAGCTTGCGGAAATCGCGCTTCCGCGCGCGACGATCCCGGTACGCATACACAAGGGCCCGGTTGACGGCCTCGCGCGCCGGGCGATAGAGCGTGTGACGACTGCCGAAATAGCCTTTCGCCCGCTTCAGAATCTTCTTCTTGCGGCTCTTCGAGGGTACCCCATGCTTGGTTCTCGGCATATTGTGAATCCTCCTGCGGCTCGTGCAAGCCTGCTCGTGATGAAACTATCCGCCGTCCGTTACATGCCCAGCATGCGGCGGACGCGCCTCGCGTCGCTTGCGGCGACCAGCGATCCCTTGCGCAGGTTGCGTTTCCGTTTGCTCGATTTCTTGGTCAGAATGTGGCTCCCGTACGCCTTCGTCCGCTTTATCTTGCCGGTTCCCGTGACGCGGAACCGTTTGTGCGCGGCTCGATTTGTCTTTAGCTTCGGCATGGCTGTTCTCTAGCCCCCTTTTCTGTCGGATCGCGGACCCAGGATCATTGAAATCATCTTGCCGACCTGTACCGCGTCCTTCTCGATGAGAGCGATATCGGCGAACTGCGTGACGATGCGATCGAGGATCTTTCTTCCCATGTCCATGTGCTCCATCTCGCGGCCGCGGAAAATGACGGTGATCTTCACCTTGTCCTTTTCCTCGAGAAATCTCTCCGCGTTTCGCAACTTGAACTGGAGGTCATGCTCCTCGATCTTCGGACGGATCTTGATCTCTTTCAGGTGGGTCGTATGCTGCTTTTTCCGGGAGTCGCGCATCTTCTTGCTCTGCTCGTACTTGAACTTCCCGAAGTCCATGATCTTGCATACGGGAGGCCGCGACGTCGGCGAGATCTCAACGAGATCGAGACCTTGTTCCTGGGCCATCTTGAGCACCTCCGGGGTCGGGAGGATGCCGAGCTGCTTACCCTCGGCGTCGATGACCCGGATCTCGGGCAACCGGATCTGCTCGTTCACACGAACCCGCTTTTCTCTTTCCTTCTCCTTAATATCGCCACCTCCTGGCAATAAAACGAAAAGGGCAGGTAAAGTCTCACCCGCCCGTTGGAACCGGATTCAAGATGAAACCCTACCGATACATTGAAGACCGTAAGGTGAGGAGGCACACGCCTCCTGCTTTTCAAATCGATTGTCGACTCTAAAGATATGTCTTTCGATTGATCTCGTCAACCACTTCGGCGATAAAATCATCGATTTTTTTCGCCCCTATTCTCCCCTTCTTTTTAGATCTCAGGTCGAGAACCCCCTCGGCGACCTCCCGTTCCCCCGCCACCGCCATGTACGGAATCTTGAGGAGCTCCGCCTCCCTGATCCGGTAGCCGATCTTCTCCTCGCGCAGGTCGGCCTCAGCCCGTATGCCCGCATCGACGAGTCTCTTGACCGCGCCGCGCACGAACTCGTGCTGGCCGGGCCCGATCGGAAACACGCGCACCTGAATCGGCGCGAGCCAGAGGGGGAACTCTCCGGCGTAGTGCTCGGTGAGCGTGCCGATGAAGCGCTCGAGAGAACCCAGGAGCGCCCGGTGTATCATGTACACGAACGCGCGCTGCCCTTCGGCATTCACGTATTGCACGTCGAAACGCCGCGGCAGATTGAAATCGAACTGGATCGTCGTCGCCTGCCAGCCGCGGCCGATCGCGTCGATGAGCTTGAGATCGATCTTCGGACCGTAGAAAACGGCTTCCCCGACCATTTTGTGATAGGGAATCCCTCGCTTTTCGATCGCGGCGAGGAGAGACGCCTCCGCCCGCTCCCATTCCTCCTCGGTCCCCGCGTACTTCCCCATATTCGCAGGATCGTGCACGCTCAGCTCGACCCGGTAGTTCTCGAATCCGAACGCGGCGAGGAGGCGGTGCGCGAAATCGAAGCACCCGTCGACCTCGTCGGTGAGCTGATCGGGTGTGCAGAAGATATGCGCGTCGTCCTGGGTAAAGCCGCGAACGCGGAGAAGTCCGTGAAGCGTCCCCGAGCGCTCGTTCCGATAGACGGTTCCAAGCTCCGCGTAGCGGATCGGGAGATCCCGGTAGCTGTGCAGCTTCGTCTTGTACACGAGGATATGCCCGGGGCAGTTCATCGGCTTGAGAACGAACTCCTGATCCTCCGTTGGAATGATGAACATGTTTTCCCGGTAATAGTCGTAATGCCCGGAGGTGCGCCAGAGCTGGCTCTTCGCGATATGCGGGGTCATGATGAGCTGGTATCCGTTCTTCCGATGCTCATCCTTCCAGTAGTTCTCGATCGTTTCGCGCAGAATGTATCCTTTCGGATACCAGAACGCGAGCCCGCCCCCCGCCTCCTCCTTGATATCGAAAAGCTCGAGCTGGGGTCCGAGCTTGCGATGGTCACGCCGCTTCGCTTCCTCGCGCCGGACGAGCTCCTTTTCGAGATCTTCCTTCTTGAAGAACGCCGTTCCGTATATGCGCTGCATCATCGGATTCCGCTCGTCCCCCCGCCAGTAGGCCCCGGCGATCGAAGTGAGCTTGAACACCTTGGCCAGCTTCATATCGGGAACGTGCGGGCCGGCGCAGAGATCGGTGAATCCTCCGAGACGGTAGATCGAAACGGTCGGGGAGGCAAGGTCCCTGATGAGCTCCACCTTGAAGGGTTGATCGAGCCCTTCGAAGAGACCGATGGCATCGGCGCTCGTGAACTCCTCGCGCGAGAGCGACAGATCGCCCCCCTTGAGCAGCTCCCGCATCTTCTCCTCGATGCGCTCG
>JAPLKY010000015.1 GCA_026387805.1 Candidatus Krumholzibacteriia bacterium | reverse complement strand
GCGACCGAATCGGCGCTCGCGAGCACGATATTGCCGACGACCGGATCCATCGTGCGCGGTCCGGCGCCGTTGCCGCATACAGTGCCGTCCATGACGGCGAAGACGTTGGGATGGAGCTCGCGCTGCATGATCAGGAGATCGACGAGAACCTCGTGTATGTACTTATGCGCGTAATGCCGAACCTCCTTGAGAAGGCCGCCGAAGGCGTTCTTGACGGCGCCCGTCGTGATCGAATGGCCGTGTGTCTTCACCGTCGGGAGATGGAGGATGTCCCTTCCCTCGAACATGGCCGGAATCTCGATTCCTTCGGGAAAAATCGTATGGAGCCGCAGCAGCGGCTCTCGGAACCGGTGCACCTTCCACGCGACCTCGGGAAGCGGCGTGAAACCGAGACCGTACGCATCGAGCACGGGAAGCCAGAGGTTGTTCGCGGCTCCCTTGCGCGGGTTCGTCACCACCGTTTTGTTCTCGATGGGCAGTATCTGTTCTTTTCGGTACCCGTGGCCGAGCAGGTACTTCGCCGTCCCCTCGAGCTGCCACGGCTGGCTCGAGCAGGCGGGAAAGTATTTCGTCCACGAAAGGTTGAGCTTGAGAAGAAGCTCGCGACGCGCGGTGAGATACCGCGGCGCATCGGCGAGATCCATCGCCCGCCCGATATCGTCGAGGACCGTTTCCGGGGCCGTTCGAACAACCGCGACCTTCGATGCCATGTCTCAAAACACCTCGTTCAGACCCGCCACAGGATCCAGATGACCGTCACGGCCCAAAGAAACACCGCGGCCAGGATCGATTTCTCGGTGAGGAGAATCCCCGACGGATCCCCGCCCTCGTTCCTCCGGTAGACGATATAAAGATACCGCATGATCCCGAACACGACAAAGGGGATCGTGTACACGAGGTTGCTCGTGCCGAATTTCTCCACCGTGCTCGGCCATACGGTATAGATCGAATAGGAAACGAGCGCGGTCGTCGCCGAAAGCCCGACGAGCTGATCGAGGAGAAGCACGGAGTAATCCTTGAGCGCGGTGCGGTGCGCCTGGGCTTCTTCGAGAAACACGATCTCGTTCCGCCGTTTGCAGAAGGCGAGAAAGAGCGAGAGAAAGAGCGTGCAGATGAGAAGCCACGGGCTGATCTCGATAAGCGGAACGCTCGTCTTCAGCACGGCGACGCCGCCCACCGCCCGAAGCAGGAAATTGAACGATATCGAAAACACGTCGAGGATCACGATGCCCCTGAGAAAGAACGAGTATGCGAAATTGATCGCCGAGAAAGCGGCGGTGACGATGAAGAACTCCCTGCCGAGCACCCAGGAGACGGCGAGAAGGACGGCGATAAGGATGACGGCGAAGGGAAACGCTTCCGCCGGACTCAGGGATCCCGCCGCGATCGGCCGTTTCTTCTTCGCCGGGTGTTCCCTGTCCCTCGTGCGGTCGGAGACGTCGTTGATGATATAGACCGCGCCCGACATGAGGCAGAATACGAGGAAACCGTAGAAGCTCCGTTCGAGAAGCGACAGATCGAAAAGGTGCATTGAAAAAACGATGCCGGCGAAGAGGACGAGATTCTTCGTCCACTGCCGGGGCCGCATCGAGACGATGATGTACCAGAGCTTCTTCATGAGCGTATCTTAACCGATGCGCGGTTTATATGCAAATGCGCTTTCGGCGCGGGGAGCGGTCGCCGCCGGCTGAAACATGCGCGAAAGGGCGAGATTGTCGCCGAGGACGATATACAGCAGGGTCACGACCTCGGCGTCGCCGAAGTTCCATTCGAAGAGACCGTTCACGATAAATCCGGCGAGAGCGCCGATGGACCCCACGACCCACGCCCTCTCGGGCGGCGGGAGATCGAGCTTCAGATTCCGGACAATGAGACGAAAAAACGCGAAGAGCAGCCAGCAGAACGCGGCGAGCCCCACGAATCCCGTCTGAACCGCGATCTGCAGGAAGATGTTGTGCATGTGCCCGAATACCTGAACCGCATCGGGCGGCATATATCGCCGGTATACGTCGGCGAGGTCCATCGTGCCGACTCCGATAACCGGATGATCCCTGATGATCCCCATGCTCCCCTTCAGGAGCTGGAGCCGGTGAACGTTCGACGGATGTTTCAGGTTCCAGATGCTCTCCACGCGGGCGCGGTACTGCGCGGGAAGAAGAAGCACGAAGAGAACAAGCGCGACGGCAAAGGGCACGAGCCATCTCCTCCGCAGGAACGCAAGTATGATGACGACCGATATGACCGCGCCGACCCATGAGCTTCGGGTGAAGGTGAAGAACAGAGCGACGAAGGAAACGATCGCTGCGCCGATTGCCGCGCAGCGGAGCCGTTTGACGACGCCCGCGCCCGCGGCGACGGCGAGAAACAGCGAACAGAGGATCAGGAGAATCCCGCCGAACGTCATCGCGTTCGAAAAGGGCCCGGGGCTCCGTCCGAGCGTCCCGAAACCCTTCCCCAGCAGGTATATGGCGATCCCGTACGCGGCCACTCCCGCCCCCGATGCGAGGAGGACCGCGAACTGCCTCAGTGCCATCCGCCTCGTCGTGAGAAGCGAACCGATCACGTAGATGACCGTCATGAGCGCGTAATTCTTCAGGTTAATGAGACTCGCGATGCGCCTGTCCGACAGGAGCGCGGCGATGAAGGAAACGACGATCAGGAGAAGCACGGGGACGTCGAGCGTCGTGCGCCGGGGTACGGGCGCCTTCCGTTTCAGCGCGAGGAAGAACCAGAGTATCAGCGCAAGCCCGAGGGCCGTCTGCGTGAGCGCGATGGAGAACGTCGAAGCGAGAAGAAAGACGCCGAGGACCAGCTGCAGCGCGACGGGAACGGGAATCGCCGGACCGGAACGCGGATCGCTATACATGTTCTTTCACCGGGGATATGCGCGCCATTTCGCTCAGGACGTGCATCGCCGACGCAGCGTTTCCGTCATCGAGAAGCCTCGTGAGCTCGAGCCATAGGTGGGCGCTCCCGGGGATGGAGTCCGCGAGCGGGCACCTCGTCGCCGCGAATTTCCCCGACCCGTCCTCGACCTGAGTCACCCGGAAGACCCCGCCCGCTTCGTGCAGGAGGCTCGCGAAGATCTCTTGCCACCGCCCCGCCCCGGGCTCCCGATCGAGCCTCACGACGGCGAGGCGCGAGACGTCCCGGCGGAATATGTCGAGAACGAGCAGCTCCGTGGCCCCGACGGCGTCTCCCGGAACGGACTCAACGCCGCGTTCGATCACGACGAGCTTCGCCTCGGGTAACCGCGCAACCTCCGTCGCGAGCTTTTCCAGCGGGAGCATGACCGTTCTCAGATACGCCTCGTCGGGATTCTCGATATCGAAATCGCGAAGCGCGAAATCCGCGAAGATGAACTCCGGCCGCAGGAGCTCGAGCACGCGGCGAAGCGCGACGCGCTCGTTCTCTATGCCGAGGAAGCATACCGGCCGCGGGCCTCCCATTCCCGCGTGCCGCGACGCCCCTTCGAGCGTCCCGCTCTCGTTCGAGACGACGGCGAGATTCGAGGCCGTGGAGAAAAGCGCGCTCGCCTGCTCCACGAGCGGACCGTTGCCCGCGACGAGAACGTTCCGCTCCCCGCACGGTCGTTCCCCTCCGTGATCCTCGAGCTCCAGTGGGATTTCCGACGGATCGGATACGGCCCGAATGCGAATCCCCGCCTCCGCGAGGTGCGCGCGCGTTTCCTGCGGGATGCGGCCCGCGTCCATGTTCACCGCGATGATCTCGTCGGCGCCGTGCTTCCGCGCGATCTCCTCGACCTCCGCGATGGGGCCGAGCACCTCGAGCCCGTGGATCATGCGATGCGCCATCTCGGCGCGGTCGTCGAGGTAGCCGATCGCGCGCATCGTCCCCGATTTCCTGACCTGCCGGGAGATGATCTCGGCCAGGGCGCCCGTTCCCGCGATAATGACCCGTTTGCCCGTTATCTCTTCCCGCGAGGGAAGCTCGTGGAACCATCGGGCCGCGACGCGGGATCCGGTCATGAAGACGGTGAGAATGAACCAATCGATGATGAATACGGACCGCGGGAACGACTTGAATCGGAAAAGAAGCGTGAACAAGACGACCATGATCGCGGAGCCGACGGAAACAGCCTTCGCGATGCGGACGAGATCGTCGAAGGTCGTATATCGCCAGATGCTGCGATAGAGTCC
>JAPLKY010000431.1 GCA_026387805.1 Candidatus Krumholzibacteriia bacterium | reverse complement strand
AAAAAGCAAAGGAGAACATTGAGAGACTCGAGATGCCGAAGAGGCGCAGGTAAGAGGCGCGTCGTGCCTATGCTTCTCGCGCTCGCGGCGCTTGCGGCCGCGTCGTGCGGAGGCCCGTACACGCCCAAGAGGATGAATCTCGCGACCGACAAGCTCGCCCTCGCCGACCGTCTGTTCGACAAGGGCTCCTTTGGAAGCGCGGCGGTCGAATACAAGGATTTTCTCGCGACGTTCGCCGGGGACGAGCGGAGCGATTACGCGCAGTACCGACTTGCCGAATCGTACCGCTTCGACGAGGAGTACGCGCTCGCCGAGGTCGAATACCGGATCCTCATCAATGATTACGGATACAGCGACTGGGTCGACGATGCGTTCTATCTCGAAGGCGTGTGCGCCTTCAGGCAGACTCCCCGATTCGAGCGGGACCAGACGAAGAGCTACCAGGCGCTCGAGCGGCTGAACCGTTTTCTGCAGATGTTCCCCTCGAGCTGGGGGGATCCGGCGGGAGCCATCGAGGAATACCGAAGCGTGCTTCAGTCGAAGGACGCCATTCCCGAGAAGGCGGAAGCCGGGAAACGCCTCAAGTTTCTGGAACGGAAGGCGGGAGGAACACGGAACGCGGATGGAGGCTAGGAAGGAAAAGATAGGGCTCTTCGGCGGCTCGTTCGACCCGATACATACGGGGCACCTCATTCTCGCGGAGGCCGCGGTGAACGTCGCCGGTCTCGCGCGGGTCATCTTCATCCCGACCGCGATTCCGCCCCATAAGCGGGACATTCCCCTCACCGACATCGAAACGAGAGCCCGGATGGTCGAGCTCGCGATCGGGGAAAACCCCCGCTTCGAGCTCTCGCGCATCGAAGCCTCGCGCGGCGTTTCCTATACCTATCGGACCGTGCGGGCCTTCGCCGCGCGCGGATACGGAAAAGAGGAGATTCATCTCCTGGTCGGGGGGGATATGCTCGAGGAGATGGCCGAATGGCGCAAACCGGGCGAGATATTCTCCCGCGCGACGGTTCTCGTCATGCTGCGGCCCGGGCACGCCCGCATTCCGGCGCTCCCGCCGGAGGCGGCGCTCATCTGCATGACGGCGGGCGCGAACGCGATATCGTCGCGGTCGATCCGAGCGCTCGTGCGGGAAGGCAAATCGATACGATATCTCGTTCCCGAGGCGATCGAGCGATTCATCGCCGCGCATTCCCTCTATCGGCCGGGAATCTAGTATGAATCCTGTCGAGAATCTCTTTATCGTGGACGGGCACGCGCTCGCGTACCGGGCCTACTTCGCTTTCATCAGGAATCCGCTCATCAATTCGAAAGGGGAGAATACGGGAGCCGTTTTCGGTTTCCTCCGCATGCTGCTTCTCCTCATCAGGAAATACGAGCCGCGCTACCTCGCCGTCGTTTTCGACAGCGGCGAGGAGACCGACCGCCACCGGGAGTTTCCCGCGTACAAGGCGCATCGGCCGGAAATGCCCGATGAGATGGCCGAGCAGCTCCCCGTCATCTTCGAGGCGACCGAAGCCCTCGGGATACGGATGATCGTCGAGCCGGGGATCGAGGCGGACGATCTCATCGCCTCTCTCGCGCGGAAGGCGAACGCGGCGGGCCTCGACGCGACGATCGTCACGGGAGACAAGGATTTTCTCCAGCTTCTCTCCGATCACGTCCGGATCATCCGCCCGCAAAAGGGGACCGCGCTCGAGGAGGAGATCGGTCCCGGGTACTGCGAGGAGCGCTTCGGCCTCGAGCCGAAGCGCGTGATCGATCTTCTCGCCCTCATGGGGGACAGCTCGGACAATATCCCGGGGGTCAAGGGAATCGGCGAGAAAACGGCGCTCAAGCTTCTCCATGATTTCGGTTCCCTCGACGCCCTGTACGAGCGGTTGGACGAGGTGAAACCGGAGCACGTCCGGGAGAAGCTGAAGAGCGGCATCGAGAGCGCGCGGCTCTCCCGGGAGCTCGTGACGCTCCGGGAGGTCGACGTCGAGTTCTCGCTGAGCGCGCTGGCCGTCGGCAAGCCGGAGCAGCGGCGGCTCACCGATCTCCTTCTCCGGCTCGAATTTCACCAGATCCTGAAAGAGCTTTCGCTTGCCGAGACGACCGAGGCCGCGGAAGGAACCTACGCACTCGTCGGAGAGGGAGAGCTCGAGGATTTCGCGCGCCGTCTCCGCCGCTCGCGGGAGTTCGTTTTCGACGTCGAGACGACGTCAGTCGACCCGCTGACCGCCGAGATCGTCGGCATTTCATTCAGCATGGACGAACGGACCGCCTCTTACGTTCCCGTCGCGACGGCGCCGGGAAGTGCGACGGGGCTGTTCCAGCCGGTCAACGAGGCTCGCGGCATCGCGCTGGATCGCGTGCGGGAGGCGCTGGGACCGGCGCTCGCCGACGAGTCGATCGCCAAGATCGGGCACAACGTCAAATTCGACTGTCTCGTTCTCGAGGCGCACGGGTTTTCGGTGGGTGGTGTCGCGTTCGACACGATGATCGCTTCCTACTGTCTCGATCCGGAGCGGCGTTCCCATTCGCTCGACAACCTCGCGCTCGAGTTCGCGCGCCATCGGAAGACCCCGTACGCCGGGCTGTTCCCGGCCGGGGCGCGGGAAAAGGATATCAGATCGGTGCCGCTCGACCGGCTCTCCGTGTATTCATGCGAGGACGCCGACTACACGATGCGGCTCAAGAAGCTCTTCGAGGGAAGTCTTCGAGAGCTCGGGTTCGAGTCTCTCTTCAGGGACGTCGAGATGCCTCTCTGCCTCGTGTTGAAACGGATGGAGCAGGAAGGGGTCGCGATCGACGCGGCGAAACTCGCCGGGCTTTCGGGTACGGTCGCGAAGGATCTCGATCGTCTCACGACGGAGATTCACCGGCTCGCCGGCGAGGAGTTCAACGTCAACTCGCCGAAGCAGCTCCAGAGGATCCTTTTCGAGAAGCTCGGGCTCGCGAAGGCGCGGAAGACGAAGACGGGTTTCTCGACCGACGAGGAGGTGCTCGGCGAGCTTGCCCGCGGCCACCCGATCGCCGGGAGCGTGCTCGAGCACCGGCAGCTCGCGAAGATGAAGAGCACGTACATCGACGCGCTCCCGCGCCTCGTGAATCCGCGGACCGGCCGCATCCATACCTCGTTCAACCAGACGGTCACGGCGACGGGGCGGCTGTCGTCGAGCGAGCCGAACCTGCAGAATATTCCCGTGCGGACGGAGCTCGGACGAGCGATCCGGAGCGCGTTCGTTCCGCGGCGCGGGAACATTCTCATGGATGCCGATTATTCCCAGATCGAGCTCCGGATCATGGCGCATCTCTCGAAGGACGCGGAATTCGCCGGGACCTTCCGCGAGGGGGGGGATATTCACGCGCGGACGGCGGCGCGGATCTACGGCGTCGCCGAGGGAACGGTGTCGGTCGATATGCGCGCGCGCGCCAAAACGATCAATTTCGGCGTGATCTACGGCATGGGGCCGCGGGGGCTCTCGAACCAGCTGGGTATCGGGCTCGACGAGGCGAAGCGGTTCATC
>JAPLKY010000029.1 GCA_026387805.1 Candidatus Krumholzibacteriia bacterium | reverse complement strand
GGGAAAACGGCGGCTCATTTCCTCCGGATCGGTATCCGTCGAGCCCGAAGCGGGAGGGCGAGTCTATCTCGGCGGGAAGCCCTACAGGGGACTCGTCTGCTTCAGGCCGTTCAAGGGCGGTCTGATCGCGATCAACATCCTCGATATCGACGAGTACATCAAAGGAGTCCTTCCCTCGGAGATCGGGTATCTCAAGCCCCATCAGTTCGAGGCCTATCGCGCCCAGGCCATCGCCGCCCGCTCCTATGCGCTAGCCAAGCTCGAGGAGAAGACGGCGGAGATCTACGACCTCAATGCGACCGTCATGGATCAGGTCTACTCGGGAGCCGGCGCCGAGCACGACGCGGCCTCCCGGGCCGTGGATGAGACGCGCGGGCTCGTCTGCACGTACCTCGGCGAGCCGATCAAGGCGTACTACTGCTCCTGCTGCGGCGGCCACACGGCCGATATCCGGATCGTCTGGCCCTGGAAGACCCCCTATCCCTACCTGTACGGCGTGAGAGACACCGTCCGCGGGACTTCCGGCGAGTCCCTCTGCCGCGGCTCGAAGCATTTTCGATGGCGCGTGCACTGGAGCGGCTCGGCTCTCTCCGGCATTCTCAAGCGAACCGTTCCGCGGGAGCTCAAGGTCCCCGCCCGCGGCGTTGGACGGCTCGCCGACGTCAGGGTGATGGGCGCCGCACCCGACGGCAGGGCATCCGGCATCGAGATCGTAACGGACAAGGAGAGCTTCGAGGTCAGGGGGGATCGTGTCCGGTGGGTGCTGAAGCCCGATCCCGCCTCGGAGGCCATACTCAAGAGCACCCTCTTCAAGATCGAGGTCTCGGTTTCGGGGGACCGCTTGACCGCCGTGGACATGATCGGAGGAGGGAACGGGCACGGCGTCGGAATGTGCCAGACGGGCGCCATCCGCATGGCCGAGCTCGGGTACTCCGGCGAGGACATTATCGCTCATTACTATCCGGGCTCGAGCATCGAGCCCGTCTACAGGTAGGCGATGGCCCAGGAGCTCCTGCAGAGACTCGCCCCGCATATGATCGTTGGGCTCGAGGGTCCGCGACTCACCGACGCCGAAAGGGCGCTTCTCTCGAAATACGCCTTTCCCGGGGTCATCCTCTTCGAGCGCAACGTCGTCGATTCGAGGCAGCTCATGGAGCTCGCGCAGGGGACACGGAATATTTTCCGCAACTCGCGCGGGACGCTGCCCCTTATCGCCGCGGACCATGAAGGGGGCGTTGTATCCGTTCTCGGGCGCGCGATCGGAACCCCTCCCACGCAGATGGCGGCCGCGCGCGCGGGGGAGAGGTACCTCGTGGAGCGCCTGTTCGCCGAGAACGCGAGGCGCATGCGCGCATGCGGCGTCAACATGCTCCTCGGGCCCGTCGCCGACGTCAACTCCGATCCGCTCAATCCCGTCATCGGGACGAGGAGCTTCGGCGAGGAGACCGCTCTCGTTTCGTCGCTCGTCGCGGCGGCCGTTTCCGTGTCGAGGAGCGAAGGCGTTCTCACATGCCTCAAGCATTTCCCCGGCCATGGGCCTTCGCGCGTCGACTCTCACCTTGCGCTGCCTATTCTCGGAGCGACCCTCGACGAGCTGAGAGAGAGGGACGTCCCGCCCTTCGCGAGCGGAATCGCCGCCGGGGCGGAGGCGGTGATGATCGGGCACATCGCGCCCCTCGGGCGCGCCCTTCCCGCGTCGCTCGATCCGGAGATCATCGGCACGCTGCTCCGCGGCGAGCTCGGATTCGGCGGGGTCGTCATCACCGACGCGCTCGAGATGGAAGGGGTGAAGGTGGCGGGTCTTGCGGAAATCTGCGATCGAGCGCTCGGGGCGGGAAACGACATCCTTCTATTCTCGAAGCCGGTCGCGGCGGTCGCCGCCGACCTCGAGGCCGCCGGAGAATCGAGCGGGCCGGTGGGTTTCGGCGGCGCCCGGGAAGCGCTTGAGATCGCGGGCTCGCTGGAGGCTTCGGTTGCGCGCATCGGCCGGCTGATCGATGCGGCGGCTGCGAAGGAGCGCGAGTTCGAGCTCCCCGGCGACCCGGGCATATATCGGGAGATCGCCGACAGATCGATTCAGGTTCTGCGGAAGGCCGATGCGGCGCAGGCTCCCGATCGGTCGGGGGGCCTGCGGGCGATCTTCTACGCCGAGAAGGGGGAGTTCGAAAGATATCCCGCGATGAGCTTCGTCGCGCGGACGCTGAATGGGCTCGGGCTCGCCGATGACGCGAGACCTCGTCCGATCGCCCCGGGCTGGACGGAGCTCTGCGCGGTGGAACCGTGCGGGGCGCTCTCGGAGTCCGCGGCGCATCTCGAGGGCTGGGCCTTCTCGTCCGCTTCGGGATCGGCCGCGCTGCCCGAGATTGTGTTTCTCCTCAACAGAAGGCCTCTCTCCGAGGGGGCGGTCAGGGAAATCTGCTCCGGCGCGCAAATCGTCGCGATCGCGGGTTGGCCCCATGCGGCCGAGTCCGTACCGCCGGACCGAACGGTCATCGTTTCCTGGGGAGTCTATGACGCCGCCGCGGACTCCATCTGCCGTTCCCTGCGGCCAAAAACCGATTGACAAGGAGCCCTTTCTCTGATATTTATTAGCTGGCTGGCGGTCGAAATCCGCCATTTTTTCTTTGCGAGAATGCGCGTCGCGCGGGGCCTCATGGCTTGGCGCTTGCTGCAATAGCCCTCGGCGGGGTCGTAGTTCAGTTGGTTAGAACGCCTGCCTGTCACGCAGGAGGTCGCGAGTTCGAGTCTCGTCGGCCCCGCCATTTTACTTTTCTTCATTAATGACCGCATGAAGCCGGATGTCCCCGGTCATTTTCCGCCCCATTGAAAGCCTCCCTCGCCCATGGTATAATTGGCCCGATCAGCCGTATAATCCGATTCGCAGGAGGAGTCTCTATGAAACGCTCCACATGGCTATCGGTCGACGTCATCTGTCTTGCGATTGCGACGGTCCTATGTGCCGCAAGCTCCGTGTCCGCCGTTCTTCCGCCGGTCGGTTACATCGGCCTGTTCAAGGATGCGACTCACGATACCAGTCCGATTTCGGGCGGCTCCGGCTTTAACGTGTGCCCGGCCCAGTACGAACAGTTCCAGTGCTGGATTTGGTGCCTGCCGAGCGTGAATGGCATGCAGGGGGCCTCGTTCGCCGTCAGCTTCCCCGCGACGACCGTGACTCTCACAACCGTTAAGAATCCTGGCATCACCGTCGAGCTCGGCACGCTCGCAGGGGGTTATGATTTTATGTTCGCCCAGGGGAACTGCCAGATGGATTGGTTTTGGACGCATCATCTGACCATGATGTCGCTGGCCTCCCCGGCGGTTTCCGCCAAGATCGAGATCATTCCGAACCCTGGGGGGCAGCCAGTACCGGAGCTTGTGTTCGCGCCCTGCGGGGTCGCCCATTACCTCCTGCCTTTTACTTGCCTAACGCCTCTGTATATCTGCTGGACCCCCGATCCGGGTCCTTTGGGCGTTGAGGAGACGAGCTGGGGAGCGATCAAGAGCCTGTTCTGAGAAGCGTTTCGCCGGCAAGAAAAAGCTGCGCATTAGGCGTTTCGAACCATAAAGAAAGGGCTCCGAAGCCTGAGGCTCCGGAGCCCTGTTCATCTATCGGCTATCTAATCCTGCGATTAGAAGCGATCCCGGCCGCCGCCGCCGCCCCTGCGACCGCCGCCGCCGCCACCACCGTAACCGCCGCCGCCGCCGAATCCGCCGCCGCCCCTGGGCTTGTCCTCGCGCGGCTGGGCTTCGCTGACCTTCAGCGCCCGACCGTCGACGTCCTTGCCGTTGAGAGCCGCGATGGCCTTATCGGCCTCTTCGTTGTTTTCCATCTCGACGAAACCGAAGCCCCTCGAGCGATCCGTGAACTTGTCCTTGATCACGCGCGCGGAGGTGACGGCGCCGAAAGGCGTGAAAATCGAATTCAACTGGTCGTCGTTCGTGTCGAACGACAGGTTGCCTACGTAAATCTTCTTAGCCATAGTAACTGGATCCTTTCACTAACCGAATGAATACACTGACGATTAATACTACTGCGCAATGCTATGCTTTCCCTGGGCCGATACGCTTCACCTCTCCTTCGAATTCAAATCCCCGATCGCTTCAGGCTTCCCCGGTTCGAGGTGCGCCCGCACAACTTGCTTACAAGAATAGTATCGATTCAGAATTGTCCCGTGATTGATAAGGGAGGTTTGCACTGCATCGATAGGGCTCTTGCAACGAGGCGATATTGGGTTCTGATCTACTGACTGGCGCTGAACACTCCTTCGGAAAACGAACCACTTGACAAGTATAATGTATGTTTTATGCAAAAAGCGAGCACATTTTTCGATTTTTTTCGATTTTTTCATAAATTATCGGTGCCGCCAGGCAGAGCCGAAAAGGCGTCCGGCGAATAAACCGGGGGCGCGAACGTCCCGGACGCCGCGCCCCCGATGCAGTTTCAGGCAATTATACGACGATTCTCCTAGAAGCGGTCGCGGCCTCCGCCTCCGCCCCTGCGGCCGCCCCCGCCGCCGCCTCCGTAACCGCCCCCGCCGCCGAATCCGCCGCCGCCTCTGGGCTTGTCCTCGCGCGGCTGGGCTTCGCTGACCTTCAGCGCCCGGCCGTCGACGTCCTTGCCGTTGAGAGCTGCGATGGCCTTGTCAGCTTCCGCGTTGTTTTCCATCTCGACGAAACCGAAGCCGCGGGAGCGACCGGTGAGCCGGTCCATGATGACGTTGGCCGAGGTTACCTGGCCGAAAGCCGCGAAAAGCTGATTGAGCTTCTCGTCGTTCGTATCGAAAGACAGGTTGCCGACATATATTTTCTTAGACATTGCGATAAAATCCTTTCACGTGCCTATTCATTACTCTGGAGATTGATTCAACGTTTCCGTAATTTCGTGGCCGATACACTCACCTCTCTTTTTCTTTCAAAGTCCCAAATCCTGCGAGTCCGGGGCCGTGATACCCCGAAGGCGCGTGCCGCTTCGCGAGATCGACGTCGATCTCGATTGCCGGAGAAAGTGTACTACCGGGCCGCCGTCAAAACCAGCGAAATTTTCATCAACGATGTTGTATGAAAAAAGGGGACTTGCTATCATGCCGCGTAATAAAACGTCATACCGGTTCCCGTGCTCGCAACCTCTTCGTGGCAGAAGGAGAGTGAACCATGACTGAAAAAGTCTATCAACTTCTCAGCGATTCCAAGAAAGCGCGTTGGGCGGCCCTCCTGATCGTTTCTTTCACCATGTTCGCCGGATATTATCTGGCCGATCTCATGGCGCCCCTCCAGGATATGCTCCAGAGACAGCTGGGCTGGAGCAGCACCGACTATGGCTGGTATACCGGGGCCTATGGCTGGTTCAATGTC
>JAPLKY010000032.1 GCA_026387805.1 Candidatus Krumholzibacteriia bacterium | reverse complement strand
TATCTCGAAGTTCTGCGACTGCATGTCGAACCCGGGACCTCTCATCGCGAAGGACGTCGGATTCGTGTGCGCGGACGATATGGTCGCGGCCGACGCCGCCGCGCTCGCCATGATCGCGCGGGAGACGGGACGCGAGGACATCTTCGCCGAGCAGCACAAGCACTCCCCGTGGGGACACGTGCGTGCGGCGGCGCGCCTCACGGGCGTGGATACCGCGATCGCAGTGAAAGAGATCTGAAATGGCGGGGCATGCATTCATCTTCGCGGCGCTGGGCCCGGGGCTCAAGGGCATCCTGGACGTCCTCGCCGGGAATCCGATCCTCCTCCTCTTCTCGACGATCGGACTCGGATACCTCGCGGGAAATATCAGGATCCTCGGCTTCAAGCTCGGCGTTGCCGCCGTCCTCTTCGTCGGCATGGCCTTCGGCGCCCTCGACGGGCGCCTCGCCCTTCCCGACCATATATATGTAATAGGACTCGTTCTCTTCGTATACGCCATCGGATTGCAGTCCGGCACCGGCTTCTTCGCCTCGTTCCGCAAACGGGGCCTTCGGCTCAACCTCTTCGCCGTCGCCATCCTCTGCGCGGCAGCGGCGTTCGCCGTGGTGCTCAAGAGCGTCATGGGGCTTTCGGCGCCGAGCGTCGCCGGTCTCTTCTGCGGAGCCCTCACCAACACGCCCGCCCTCGCCGCAACGGTCGAGACGATCGAGAACATGAAGGGCGCTCTGCCGCCCGAAGCGATGAAGCTCTACCTCGAAAGCCCCGTCGTCACCTTCGGGCTCGCGTACCCCTTCGGCGTGCTCGGCGTCATTCTCTGGTTCTTCCTCTTCATCAAGCTCTTCAGAATCGATTTCGCGAAGGAGGAGGCCGCGCGGCTCAAGGAGTCGGGCAGGGGCACTATCGCCAGCAGAACGTTCAGAATAACGAACCCCGCCATCGACGGCAAAACGGTCGCGGAAGCGCTCGTCGCGCTCGGCGAGCCCGGATTCGTCCTGAGCCGCATCCAGCAGGGAGATACGATCTCGGTTGTTCTCCCCAACACGATTCTCGCGGGGGGAGACCTCATCGTGGCGGTCGGGAGTCCCGACGCGCTCGAGCGGGCCCGCATTATCTTCGGCGAGCTGAGCGCCGAGCATCTTCCCGAAACGGCCGGGAACGTCTCCTACCGGCGCATCTTCGTCTCGAACACGCAGGTGATCGGCAAGACGCTTCGCGAGCTCGATCTCCACAAGCTCTTCGACGCCACGATCACGAGGCTCCGGCGCGGCGACGTCGATTTTGTGCCGTCCTCCGACACGATCCTCGAAGCGGGGGATCGCATCCGCGTCGTCGCGCGGCGCGATAATATCGAGGCGATCTCGAAGTACTTCGGCGATTCGATCCGCTCGATCTCGGAGACCGATTATCTCTCGCTTTCGCTCGGCGTCGTTCTCGGCGTGCTCCTCGGAATGATCGCTTTTCCGCTTCCGAACGGAACGGTCTTCCGCCTCGGCTTCGCCGGAGGTCCGCTCATCGTCGGTCTCGTCCTCGGCAAGCTCGAGCGGACCGGGCCGATCATCTGGGGTCTCCCCTACACGGCGAACCTCGTCCTCCGTCAGGTGGGACTCGTGTTCTTTCTCGCGGCGATCGGAACGAAGGCGGGTCCGGGTTTCGGCGCGACGTTCAGAACGGGCGGCTGGGGGCTCATCGCGGCCGGGGCGCTCATCACGAGCCTCGTCGCCGTAGCGGCGATACTGGCCGGGTACAAGTTCCTGAGGCTCCCGATGTCCGCGGTCATGGGCGTCGTCTCGGGAATGCACACGCAGCCCGCCTGCCTCGCCTACGCGAACCAGCAGGCGGCGAACGAGCTCCCGAACATCTGGTACGCCGCGGTCTATCCCGCTTCCATGATCGCGAAGATTCTCCTCGCGCAGATCATCGTTTCGTTCCTCCTCGTATCCTGAGAATCCCCCGTCCCGAGATTCCCGCGATTGACAACCGGCCCGTTGTGCCGTACAATTGCTTCCATGAAGAAGCTCATCGCGCTCGCAGCCGCCATTATCTTCCTCTCTCCGTGCATCGCCCGCGCGATCGATGTGTCCGTGCAGGCGGAGGACTTCACGGATTCGTACAACATCATGCCTGAGAGCATACATGCCGACGGCGGGTCGCTCATCGGCCTCGATTGGGCGGGAGAGTGGGCCCAGTTCCAGGTCTCAGCCGCGACGTTCGGAACCTACGCGGTGAGCCTGCGCTGCTGGGGCAATGCGAACGTCCCCTACCACTTCCATCTCATCACGCTGCCGGTTCGGGGGGAAGATCCCCAGACGATCGAGATCAACTATATAGGCAAGGGCACCTGCGGGGCTTGAGGCACGGCCTTGTACCCCACCGGGAGTGGGGCGGTCAGGGTGTTCGAGTCCCCCCTCGTCTTCAGGCTCGTGTTCGTGTCGGGAGAGAACAACGCGTGGATCGACTGGTTCAGCTTCTTGTCGGTGACCGCCGTGGAGCCGGCGACCTGGAGCACGATCAAGAGCCTGTTCCGCTAGAAGTCCGCGCCGCGCGCATCTCGTCAGAATTCGATCGAGGAATAGAGCGAGTACAGATCCGCCGTATCGATCCCGCCCAGCGCCGGCTCATCATTACGTATCCGTTCGTACTGAAGCCTGAGAACGCCGGCCCTTCCGAAGTCGCGCCGAAGGCTCGCGACGATCCCCCTGCGATAGGTATCGACCGTATTGCCGGCGGCCGGCCACGATTTCTTCTCGAGCCAGCCGAGCCCCGCGCCGAGATTTCCCCGGAGGTCAAGATCGAGCGACGCTCCGGCGAGCCGGCTCTGCTTCCTCTCGAATCCTCCTTCGCGGGGATCGATCTCGCGAAGCCTCTTGTAGAAGAGGGAGAGCGATA
>JAPLKY010000006.1 GCA_026387805.1 Candidatus Krumholzibacteriia bacterium | reverse complement strand
CGACATTCGCGAGCGACGTTCTGAAGCTCGCCGACTGCGTCGTCATAGACGTTCAGTGCGATTATCTCAAGAACAATCTCGGGAACATGCGCACCGGCGAGGCGGACATGGCGGCCCTCGAGGCGACGATGCGCACGGTCGGCGAAAAGATAGGGCCAAAATGCCTCGTCCTCATCGAAACGACGGTTGCGCCGGGCACGACCGAATTCATCGTGTGGCCGATCCTCAAGCGCGCCTTCGCCGAGCGCGGAATCCGGTCGGCGCCGCTCCTCGCCCACAGCTTCGAGCGCGTGATGCCGGGACGCGAGTACGTGCGCAGCATCCGCGACTTCTGGCGCGTCTGCTCGGGCACGAACGCGGAGGCGGCCCGGCGAGTCGAGAGATTTCTCCGCGAGGTCCTCAACACGAAGGACTTCCCCCTCACCGTCATGGACCGCCCGATCGAATCGGAGACGACGAAGATCGTCGAGAACTCGTATCGCGCGACGATTCTCGCGTTCCTGAACGAATGGAGCCTCTTCGCCGAGCGAAACGGCGTCGATCTCACGAAGGTCATCAAGGCGATACGGATGCGGCCGACCCACAGCAACATGATATTCCCCGGCCCCGGCATCGGCGGCTACTGCCTCCCGAAGGACGGGGGGCTCGGCTACTGGGCGTACCAGCACATCCTCGGCTTCGAGGACGGGGACAGCGTGTTCAAGATCACGCCCACCGCGATCGACATCAACGACACGCGCGGGCTGCACGTCGCCGAGCTCGTCCGCGACGCCCTCAGAAACATGGGGCGCTACATCGCGGGGGCCGAGGTGCTCATCTGCGGGGCGAGCTATCGGCAGGACGTCGGAGACACCCGATACAGCGGAAGCGAAATGGTCGTGCGGAAGCTCACCGAAATGGGCGCCTTCATGCGGGTGCACGACCCCTATGTCGAACATTGGTACGAGCTCGAGATGCAGGACGGCTACCCCTCCCCCGGCCACTCATGGAGCCGCTTCTTCCGCAACCAGGACGATTTGAAAAAGATCAGGGTGGCCAAGGACCTCGGCGAGACGCTCAAGGGAGTCGAGGCGATCATATTCGCGGTGCCTCACGATCCCTACCTGAAGCTCGATCCATCCTGGGTCGTGAAGAAGGCGGGAGGTCCGGTCGCCGTGATCGATTGTTTCGGCATACTCTCCGACGAGAGCATCAAACGCTACTTCGAGCTCGGCTGCGAGGTCAAGGCGCTCGGCAGGGGACACGTGCAGAGGATCAAGGAAGCGGTGCGGAGAAAGACCCGCCGGTAGTGCGCCGCCCATGGCGAGTCGCGCACTATTCGAACGGATTCGGCTTCGTGAAATCGGGCCGGTAGGTTTCCTGGCTCTCCAGCTCCTGCACCCATCCCCGGTGAAATCCGAGCCGCTCGAGCTCGTCGAGCACCTCATCGTACTCGCCGCGCGTGATCGTTCTGCCGAGCCAGGGATGCCCCGCGATTCCCGGCGGCGGATAATACTGCGACATGAGGGAAACGTGCACCGAGGAGGAGAGCTCCTCCGCGATCGCCCTGAGCACCGCCTTGCTGTTCTCCGCGTGCCCCGGCAGGATCAGGTGGCGGACGATGAGCCCTGACGACGCGACACCGTCATCCCCGAGCGCGAGTTCCGATCCCTTCTGCCGGTGCATCTCGCGGAGCGCGGCGAGGGCGACCTCGGGATAATTCCACGCCCCCGAAAGCTCGAGGGCGAGCGAGTGATCCATATACTTCAAGTCGGGGAGGTAGACGTCGACGATATCCTCGAGCGACGCGATCGTGTCGGCTCTGTCGTACGCGTTCGTGTTCATCACGACGATCGGGCGTAATCCGCTCGCGCTGAGCGCCTCGACGATGGAACGCATCTGCGGGATCATGTGCGAGGGGGAAACGAAGCCAACGGAGGCCACTCCTTCGTCGAGAAGGCGGGCCGCGGCCCGCACGACCTCTTCCAGCCTCATGCTCTTCGCGGATGAATCATTCCTGCTGATCTGGAAGTTCTGGCAGTACACGCACTGCAGATTGCAGTGCGAGAAGAAGATATTGCAGATGCCGCGCTTGCCCGATATCGCGGACTCCTCGCCGCCGTGAAGACATATCGACGCGATCTCGAGTCCGGCCCCCGACCGGCAGTACCCGTCCGCGCCGGCCGCGCGATCGGCGCGGCACGAGCGCGGGCACGCCTCGCATTCGCGTCCGCGCCCGCCCGATTGCCTTTCGTCATTCGACATCGAGAGAAGCTACTTCTTCTTGGGATACCCGACCGTCTGCGCGAGCATGATCTTCTTATCGACCCCGAGCATCATCACCTTCGCGAGAGCTTCCTTGTCGACCCAGCCACGGGCCACCGACGCGAGACCGGCCGAGGCGCAGAAGAGATACACGTTCTGGCTGATGTAGCCGGTATCCATGGCCGCGTAGAAGTCCTGCACCTCTTTCGGCCCCTCCCCCATCCTCGTGTAGTTCGCGACGAACACGAGGTTCACCGGTGCGTCTTTCACGAAGGGCTGCTTGCCGGTCGCCTCGCGAAGATCCTGGGCGAGGATCAGGTTCAAAACGTGCGCCTTCGCGTCATAGAGGTAGAGCCCCTCGGGAAGCGCGACGTAAACGTCGATCTCCTGCTTGTTCATCGCCGTGGGCGCCGTGCGCTTTTCGCTATCGGGGCGGTTGATGCCGCACGCGGCCCAGAGCAGGTTCGAAAGCTCCTGCGGGGGGAGCGCTTCGCCGGAATACTCCCTCGTCGTGCAGCGCAGTTTCAGCGCCTTCATGAGCGGCATGCCGCCGTCCATTTGCGGCGCGGGAAGCTGGATCGCCTTCTCGGCCTCGGCGAAAATGGGGAACGCGAAGCAGATCGCGAGAACGACCGCCAGCACAATGGAAAACAGACGCTTCATATCGATCCTCCTCGTTCGTCGTTCGAAAAACCGTTGCGGGAACCCCCGCCCCACCGCCGCACCTCGAATCGAAACCTATCACGTGTGAGAACCGTACGAAAGAAAAATCGCGGGGAAGGCTCCTTAACGTGAAATGCGCGCGCCTGCCGTTGCGTCACGCGCCCCGCGATCGATCAATACCATTTGTATAGCTTCATGCCGGCGCAGAAGAAAAGCGCGCCGAGTCCCGCCAGCACGAACGCGGGGAGCGCGACCTGGGCGAAGCCCGCCCCCTCGTTGAAGATGCTCCGTATCGAATCGGCGAGCATCGTGAGCGGAAGCTTCTGAACGATCGGAATCGCCCACTCGGGGAAGTGATGGTAGCTGAAGAACACTCCCGAGAGAAGCGTCATCGGAAAGGTGATGGCGTTGATGATACACGAAGACAAAGAGCGCGACGAACTCGAGCGCATTCACGATGAGACGAGTGACGAAGTGCGAGGCGAGGAACATCGACTTGTGCATCGGAGTCGCCGCCATGCGGCGGAGCAGCTTCTTGATGCGGATCTCGATGAGCGCCCAGCCGATGCCCCAGAGGGCGGAGCTCATGATATCCATGGCGAGCAGCCCCGGCACGAGAAAATCGACGTATCGCGTTCCCTGGATCCTGAGCGCGACGACCTCGCTCGGCGGGCTCGCCGTTCCCCGCGCGCCGTCGAGCGACCGTTCGAGCGTGAGGTACGTCATCTGCGCCTCTCCGCTCCGCGGGTCGAAGAAGTAGCGGAGCGAGTCGCTCCCCGGGATCCGTTCGATGAAGAGAGAGATCTCGCCCTTCTTGAGCGCGACGATCGCGTCGTCCCTCGTGAGAATCGGAAAGTCGATCGCGTGTTCCCCGCGAGACGAATCCCGTTCGCGCGCGATCCAGGAGATCCAGTAGTCCGCGGTCGCTTCGGAGCTCTCGATGACCGCGGCCCTTCCCGATACCGTGCCCCCTCCCGAGCCGATCGCGATGCCGAGGAGCCACGAGAGGACGATCGGAAGGACAAAGGCCCAGAAGATGATCTCCGGCTCCCGGAAGAACTCCTTGAACTGCAGCGCGACGAGGTTGAAGAACGGCTTATTCATGAAGATGCCTGCCCGTGAGGTTTATGAACAGGTCGTCGAGATTCATCTTCCTGCACTCGAGCGCAAGGAGCGTCGCCTTCTCGCGCTCGACCGCCTCGAGGAAACGCGGAAGCGACGTGACGATATCCCGAACGGAGAGATGTCCCCGGTTCGACTTCTCATCCCAGACGAGGCCGAGCGCCCCCTCGACGCGGGAGAAGGCCTCGGCGCCGCGCCGATCGCTCGCGGTGAACGAGATGACCTCCCGGTGCGTATGGGCGGTAAGGAGCTCCTCGAGCGTCCCCTCGACCACGACGCTCCCCCGGTCCATGATGACGATGTAGTCGCAGAGATACTCGGCCTCTTCCATGTAATGAGTCGTGAGAATGAGGGACGTCTTCTTCTTTTTCAAATCGACGAGAATGTCCCATATCTCCCGCCGCGCAACCGGATCGAGCCCGGTCGTCGGCTCGTCGAGGATGAGAATCTCGGGCTCGTTGATGAGCGCGATGCCGATCGAGAGCCTTTGCCGCATCCCGTGGGAGAGATTCATGACGTAGCTTTTCCGTTTATCGGCGAGATTGATGAGATCGAGGATCCGGGGCGCGACATCGACCCCGAGCCCGAAGAAGCTCGCGAAGAGGTTGAGCGTTTCCTCGACGGTGAGCTTGTCGATGTACGCCGTCTCCTGGAGCGAGAGCCCCATGATGCGGCGAAGATGCGCCTCATCGGTGCTCCAGCTCTTGCCGAGGATGCGGATCTCCCCCGCGTCGGGCTTCTGGATTCCCTCGATCATCTCGACGAGGGTCGTCTTCCCCGCCCCGTTCGGTCCGAGGATCGCGATGTATTGCCCCCTCGGGATCTCGAGGCTCACGCCGCGGACCGCGCGCACGTCCTTGAAGGATTTTACTATGTTCCTCGCGCTGATCATGGGTGCTCCCGCGCGCCTCCTCGCCGCCTCCGACCCGGGTGCGATCGTCCGTTTTTACAATATATGCCCCCGGCCGCGCTTTGGCAAACCCGCGGGGCGGCGGCACGCGGCCCGAATTCCGTTGCTCGCGCCCAGGCCCGCCGCTATCATCAAAGAACACACGGGGGAGGTTCGATATGAAATTCACGCGGGAACCGATGATCGTATTCTCGGCGATCCTCGCCATCGCCATCGCCGACGGAGCACGCGCGACGGCGCAGGCAAATCCGGGGACGGGCGGGTACACCTCATTCGGCGTCAATCTGTACAAGGAGCTCGTCGGAGAGAAGCCCGGAACGAACGTCTTCATCTCCCCCGCGAGCATCGGATTCGCGCTCTCGATGACGATGAACGGCGCGGCCGGCGGGACGCGCGACGCGATGGCGAAAACGCTCGGGCTCGCGGGCAGCGGCATCGAGGCGGCCAGCGCCGCCGATTCGATTCTCATCGGACGGATGAACGATTCGATACGGGCGGTCAGGCTCTCGGTCGCCAACTCCCTATGGGCTCGGCGGGGCGTCAGGTTCAAGGAGGATTTTCTCCGATGCAACAAGCGGTATTACGGCGCGGATATCCGCGCCCTCTCAACCGCGGCCGCGATCAACGATTGGGTCGCCGAAAAGACGAACGACAGAATCACGAAGATCGTCGACACAATCGACCCGGGCACGATCCTGTTCCTCATCAACGCGATCTATTTCAAGGGAACCTGGTCGAAGGAGTTCGACAAGAATCTGACCCGGGAGGAACCCTTCAATCTCGCGGGCGGCTCGACGAGCCGGCGTCCCATGATGAGGCAATCGGGAAGATACGACTACCTCGATGGTGAAGGCTTCCAGGCGGTGCGGCTCCCCTATGGCGACGGACGGATCGGCATGTACGTGTTTCTCCCCGCCGGGAATTCGAGCCTCGAACAATTCCATGAGGGACTCACGGGAGAGAAGCTGATTGGCTGGATCGGAGATCTCGCGGAGCGCGCCGGCACGGTCCGTATTCCCCGATTCAGGCTCGAATACGAGGCGACCCTCAACCGGAGCCTCAGCGCTCTCGGCATGGCGATCGCCTTCGACACAGACCGTGCGAATTTCACTCGAATGTTCGAAAGCGTCGGCACGAATGCATACATCCACGAGGTCAGACACAAGACTTTCGTCGAGGTGAACGAGGAAGGAACGGAGGCGGCCGCGGTCACCTCGGTCGAGATGCGCGCCACCTCGGCTATGGTCGAAAAGCCCCCCTTCGAGATGATCGTCGACAGACCCTTCTTCCTCGCCATCGTCGACGGGAAAACGGGGCTCGTCCTCTTCATGGGCTCTATCGTGAATCCTCGGTAACGAGACGGTAGGCGGCCGCGAGGAGCGGACGAAGCCCCTTCTTCTCGAGCGCCGATATTCTGAAGATATGCTCCCCCGGCACGTCGAACTTCGGCGCGCGCGCGCGCGGCGGAAGCAAATCGGTTTTGTTGAGCGCAACGAGCCGCGGTTTGTCGACGAGCTTCTCGCCGTACGAGCGGAGCTCGTTGTAGAGCTGCTCGTACGCTCTCGCCGGCTCGATCTCCCCCGCCGCGTCGACGATGAAGATGAGGACGCGGCATCGCTCGATGTGCCTCAGGAACTGTATTCCGAGCCCTTTTCCCGTATGGGCGCCCTCGATGAGGCCCGGGATGTCCACCATGCAGAACGAGGCGCCAGGCGCTATCTTCACCATGCCGAGCACCGGTTCGAGCGTCGAGAACGGATAGGCGGCGACGATCGGATGCGCGTCGCTCACGCTTCTGAGGAGCGTCGACTTGCCCGCGTTCGGGAGACCGACCAGCCCCACGTCGGCGATCAGCTTCATCGTGAGAACGAGCCGCCGTTCCTCCCCGGCCACGCCCATGGTCCTCGTGCGCGGCGCCTGGATCTTCGGCGTGCGGAACAGATAGTTCCCCTTGCCCCCTCTCCCCCCCCGCGCCGCGACGTACTCCGCGCCGGGCTCGTCGAGGTCGGCGAGATTCTTCTTCGTATCGGCGTCTTCGAGCACGGTGCCGGGCGGAACCATGATATACTCGTCCTCGCCGTTCGCGCCGGTCATGTTCTTCCCCTGCCCGTGCTTCCCCGATTGCGCCTTGATCGTCTTGCGGTAATAGAGATCGAGGAGCGTGCGCATCTCGCGATCCACCTTCACGACGACGTCGCCTCCCTTTCCTCCCATGCCGCCGTCCGGCCCGCCGCGCGGAACGTATTTCTCGCGCCTGAAGCTGACGCAGCCGTCCCCGCCGCTGCCCGCCTTGATCTGTATCGTCACCCGATCGATGAACATCGTGCTCCGTTCCCGGGCGTTACGCGGGTCCTGCCGCCGACTGCACCCCGCACGTGCTCGCTCGCAAAGCTCGCTGCGCTCCGCGCGGGGACCCCGTCGGCGTCACCCGCTAGTCGGGGTGTTACCGGCGTCACCCGCGTGCGCCCTCACGAAACCGGCGGACCGCCCGCCATGAAGTACTTTCCCGGATTCAGGATCCCTCGCGGGTCCATTTCCCTCTTGATCCCCCGCGCCAGATCCAGCTCCTCCGGCGTGAATATCATGCCCAGGTACGGGCTCTTCGTGAGCCCGATCCCGTGCTCGCCGCTCAGGGTCCCGCCGATATCGACGACGTGCTCGAAGAGCCTCTCCACGAAGGTCGCGACGCGCGCCATCTCCTCCCATCGGCGTCTGTCCGTCATGATGTTCACGTGCATGTTCCCGTCTCCGGCGTGGCCGAAGATGTAGCAATCGAGATCGTATTCGCCGGCAAGGGCATGAATGAAGCGCACCCCCTCCTCGAGAGCCCCGAGCGGGAGCGACACATCCTCGTTCACCTTCGTCGCGCCGCGCCGCGCGAGGCTCGGGCTCACCGATCGGCGCACCTTCCAGAGGAGCTCGCGCTCCGCTTCGTTTCGTGCCGGCCTGACGGCGATCCCCGCCTTTCCCGCGCGCTCATCGAGAAGAGCCCGCTGGGCGTCGACTTCCTCGGGTGAGCCGTCGATCTCCACGAACAGGTAATTCGAATCCCTTCCGAGACCGCCGAAGCGGCAGTATTCGCTTACGCACCGCATCGTCTTCGCGTCGAGATATTCGAGAACGCTCGGCGTGAGCCCCGCCGCGAGCAGCGACCCGGCAAACGCGAGCGTCCCCGTGGACGGGGGCACCTCGAGAAGTGCGGTTCGAAACGCTTCGGGAAGCGGCAGCACGCCGAGACGAACCGAGTAGATGACCCCGAGCGTTCCCTCCGCTCCGATAAGGGCGGCGGT
>JAPLKY010000447.1 GCA_026387805.1 Candidatus Krumholzibacteriia bacterium | reverse complement strand
ATCGTTCTCGGCGGCCCCGCCTGGTATACGAGGATCGGTACCGGCGACGTGAGCGGCAGTCCCTGGGGCGGAAGCAAGGGGACGAAGATATTCTCCCTCGTCGGCAAGGTCGTGAACACCGGCCTTGTCGAGGTTCCCATGGGTACGACGCTGCGGGAGATCATCTTCGACATCGGCGGCGGCGTGCCGAAGGGCAAGAAGTTCAAGGCCGTGCAGACGGGCGGCCCTTCGGGCGGATGCCTTCCGGAATCGCTCCTCGATCTGCCCGTGGATTTCGACGCGCTGACCGGCGCCGGCTCGATGATGGGCTCGGGCGGGATGATCGTGATGGACGAGGATACCTGCATGGTGGACGTCGCGAGGTATTTCATCGATTTCCTCAAGGACGAATCGTGCGGCAAGTGCCTGCCCTGCAGAGAGGGTCTGCGCGCGCTTCTCGATATTCTCGATCGTGTCGTCGCGGGCCGGGGAAAGAAGGGGGACATCGCGCTCCTCGAGGAGATCTCGGAAGGGATCGCGGCGACCTCCCTCTGCGCGCTCGGCGGCTCGGCGCCGAATCCGGTGCTCACGACGATCCGCTACTTCAGGGACGAGTACGAGGCGCATATACGCCGGAAGCGGTGCCCCGCGGGGGTCTGCAAACCGCTGCTCCGATTCAGGGTCATCCCCGAGCGCTGCACGGGCTGCCGCGCGTGCTTCAAGGTATGCCCGGCGAGCTGCATCGCGGGCAAGGCGAAAGAGATTCACGTGATCGACGAAGCGAAATGCGTACGGTGCGGCGCGTGCTTCGACGCGTGCAGATTCGAGGCGATCGCGCGATGAGCGGGACGGGTTCGACGCGGACGATACGAGAGGCTCTCTTCCCCGGGCGGCCGGGGGGCGCGGTAACCTCGTCCGGAGGGGTCTCCGACGAGCGCGCCGTGCAGCGGATTCTCGAGCGGCACGGGAGAATGGCGTCCCAGATCATTGCGATCTTGCAGGATTTGCAGGCGCTGTGCCAGTACCTTCCCGAGGCGGAGCTGCGTTTCATCTCGCGCGAGATCGACGTGCCGCTCACGAGGCTCTACGCGATCGCGACGTTCTACAAGGCATTCAGGCTCGTGCCGCGCGGCAGGCACGAGATATCGCTCTGCACGGGAACGGCGTGCCACGTGAGGGGCGCCATGCGCGTGAAGGACGCGATCGAGCGCGAGCTCAAGGTCGCCGCGGGAGGCACGACTCCCGATATGAGATTTTCGTTCGAGACCGTGCGATGCCTCGGCTGCTGCGGTCAGGCTCCCGTCATGATGGTCGACGGGGAGCTCGTGAGCAGGCTCGATCATCTCACGATCGGCAAGGCGCTGGAGAAATACAAATGAAGTTCGTTCTGAACGGCAAGAAACGGACCGCCGAGGTCGGGACGACGGTGCTCGAGGCGGCGCGGGCGGCGGGAGTCGACGTCCCCGCCGTATGCGCGCACGACGCGCTCGAGCCCTACGGCGCATGCAGGCTCTGCGTCGTCGAGGTGCGGGAGCAAGGGAAGAAACGGCCGCGCGTCGTCGCATCGTGCCTCTATCCCGTGAAGGACGGGATCGAGGTCGAAACCGATACGCCGCGGATCAGGAAGCTGCGGAGATTTCTCCTCGAGCTGCTCCTCGCGCGATCTCCCGGCTCGCCGTACGTTCGGGAGCTCGCCGCGAGATACGGCGTAACGAAGACGCGATTCTCGAAGCTCGACGACGACTGCATACTCTGCGGTCTTTGCGTGCGCGTGTGCTCGGATATCGTCGGGGCGAACGCGATCGGTTTCTCGCAGCGGGGCATCGGACGGAAGGTGGAATCCCCGTTCGGGATCGATCATTCCCGCTGTATCGCCTGCGGCGCGTGCGCGTACGTCTGTCCGACCGATGCGATCGATATGGAATACGAGCGAGTGATCGAGCTTCGCAGGGAAGGCGGGGAGCATCCGTGCCGGTACACGCTCATGGGATTCCTGAGCGATGCCGTATGCTCGCTCAATTACGAGTGTTTCCGCTGCGAGATCGATCAGAAATTCCGCGCCGAAGCGCATACGCATCCGATGCTCGCGAGGAAACAGCCTCGAAGAAAGGCTCGCGCATAGCATGGAGAAGGACGCCGGAAGAATCACGATACGCAGTCCGCGGGATGCGCGCTCCTGGAAGCTCGCTCCGCTCGAGACTTCTCCGTGCACGCTCGCCTGCCCGACGCGCATCAACGCGCGGGGATACGTGTCGCTCATCTCGGACGGCAGGTTCGCCGAGGCGCTCGCCCTCATTCGCGAACGGAATCCGTTCCCCGGGGTTTGTGGGCGGATCTGTCCGCGGCCCTGCGAGGCCGCCTGCACGCGCGGGGACCGCGACGAGCCGATCGCGATCTGCGCGCTCAAACGTTTTGTTTTCGATCTCGAGATGAAGCGCGGAATCAATCCGACGGCTCCGGCTCGGGCGCACCGGGCCGAAAAGGTGGCCGTTGTCGGAGCGGGACCTTCGGGGCTCGCGGCAGCGCGCGAGCTGGCGCTTCTGGGATATCCCGTGACGGTCTTCGAAGCGAAAGACCGGCCGGGGGGAATGCTGAATCTCATTCCCGCCTTCAGGCTCCCGCCCGCGGTCGTTGCCCGCGAGACGCGAGCGATTCTGGAGGCCGGGATCGAGCTCGTCGCCGGGACGGAGTTCGGAAAAGACATCACCTGGAAAAGGCTCAAGAGGCGCGGCTACCGAGCGCTGCTTCTCGGCACGGGCGCGTGGCGTCCCGTATGGAAGTGGGGAGCGCCGGGAATCATGGGAGTCGCGCACGCGATCGATTTCTTGCGGTACGCCGCCCTTGAGGTCGAGGACAAACGGGTCGTTGTCGCCGGCGACGGCATGATGGCGCTCGATTGCTCGCGAACGGCGGTGCGGCTCGGCGCGAGGAGCGTCACCCTCGTCATCGGAAGGAGCAGGGAACTCGCGCCGGTGCGCGCGGAGGATCTCGTTCAGGCCGAAAAGGAAGGCGTGAAGACGCTGTTTCTCGCGCGTCCCGCGCGCGTCGCGACGAAAGGAAGAAAGCTCGCGGGAATCTCCTTCGTAAAGCTCGAGGAGGGGAGGCCGGATGCGACGGGCAGACGCGATACGCTCGAGATAACCGGCAGCGAATTTACGGGAACGGCGGATATCTTCGTCGACGCGTACGGACGCGCGATCGACGTGAAGGGTTTCGCGTCCGCTCTCGCCCTCTCGATGACGCCGGCCGGCGCCCTCGCAATCGATCCGGCGACCTCGGCGGTCGGCGCGGAAGGCGTGTTCGCCGCGGGGGATCTCGTGACGGGCCCCCGGAGCGTCGTCGAGGCGATAGCGTCGGGGCAGAAAGCGGCTTACCGGATTCATCACTACCTGAGCGGAGAGACGATCGAATCGCCCCTCGATCTCACGATCGACGGCGGGATCGCTCATCGGGAATATACGCTCGAGGCGGCGGCCGGGGTCAAGGACCTGAGAGGGCCGATGCCTCTCGAGACCGCCGCGAAACGCATGAAGGATTTCAACGAAACGGAAAAAGGATATGCGTCGCAGGCCGCCCGGCGCGAGGCCGGCCGTTGCCTGCGCTGCGGGCCGTGCGGCGAGTGCGAGGTCTGCGTCGATATTTGCGAGAAGAAGGACTTCATGATGCGCCTCGGCGAGGATGGCGCGATACACGTTCATGCGGGCAGGGAATTCTGGTCGTCCACGCCGGATCGCGTGATCCTCGAGCTCGGGTCGGAGCGCGCGGAGGCGGTCCCGATCCGGACGATCTGCAAGGTGGACGAGACTCTATGCGTCGGCTGCGGCAGATGCGCCGATCTCTGCGGATACAAGGCGGTGCAGGTCGAGGCGCGGCCGGGAGGGCGGTTCGTCGCGCGGGTGGACGAGCTCGCCTGCAAGGGGTGCGGCTCCTGCGCGGCCGTCTGCCCCACGGGCGCCATCGATCAGCGCAACTTCGACCACGCGAGCGTGATGAAGCGCCTCGAGGGAATCTCCTCGTCGCGGGCGAAGGTGCTCTTCGTATGTCACTGGGCGCGTCCCGAGCGGCTCGATCTGCCGCGCGACGTCCTCGTGATCGAGACGATGTGCGCGGGACGGGTGCCTCCGCGGTTCATCATGGAGGCGGCTCTTCGCGGAAGCCGGAAGGTGCTCGTGTGCGGGTGCGCCGATGAGGATTGCCATTATGGATTCGGCCGCTCGTCCGCGAGCCGCGTCGTCGAGCAGTGCCGGTCGCTTCTCAGGCTCTTTGGATTCAGGAGCGAGATCGTGACGGAGATTTCGACGAATCCGGACGAATTCGCTCTCGCGGTCAACAAGTGGGCGTGGAAATCGAAATGAACGAAAAAGAGCTCGTCGCGAAATACCATATCGAGGACTGCACGAGGTGCAAGAACGAATGCGCCCCGGCGTGTCCGGTATTCCGCCATTACGGAACGAATCACCCGCAGCATCTCGCGAAGAAATTTCTTGCCGGCGGGGAACGCGAAGCCGGCGATCACGGGCTCATCCGGACGTGCGTGACGTGCGCGGCGTGCACGGAGGCGTGCCCGTTCAAGGTCCCGTTCGCCGATTTCATCCGCGAGCTGAGAACGGGGCGCACCGATTATCATCCGGTGTTCGGCGGGATCATTCAACAGTATCAGAGAACGCAGGCGCTCGGTGCGCAAAAAGGGGCGAAGGGGGCAAAGGGCGCCCTGCCCGCATCGAGGGCGCGGCTCTCCCGGCTCGACGCCTCTTCGCGCGTGGCGAAGGAAGGGGAGATCGCTCTCTTCACCGGCTGTCTCGCGCTCTTCGACGCCGTCTCCGGTCCCTCGTGCGAGCAGGGCTTCGGGGACATGGCGCGGTCGGCCGTGAAGCTCCTCAACGCGCTCGGCGTTTCGCCGGTCATTCTCGACGATGAGCGCTGCTGCGGGAGGGATCTGTACGATCTCGGCGAGCGGGAGGCGTTCATGGCGCTCGCGCGGCACAACGCCGGGGAAATCGCGAAATCGAAAGCGCGCACCATTCTCACGATTTGTCCCGAATGCGCGTTCACGCTGAAAGACACCTATGCGAAGGAGCTCGGGCCGCAGCCGTTCGAAGTGCGGCACATAACCGAATTCGTCGCGGAAAACCTGGAGGCGCTCGGTTTCAGGAGGGGCGGCGAGAAACCGGCGTTCCACGACCCGTGCTATCTCTGCCGCCGTCTCGGCGAGAGCGAAGCGCCGAGGAAGATACTCGAGCGGCTTTCCGTCGCGAAGCCCGTCGAGCTCGAGCGGCGGGGGAGGAGCGCTCCGTGCTGCGGCGCGGGTTCGTGGGTGGACCACGGCCCCCATACGCGCGCGGCCGTGAGCGAGCGTCTCATGGAAGCTCACCGGTGCGGTGCCGATACGCTGGTCACCGCGTGCCCGAAATGCACGCTCCTCTATCATGAAGTGAGCCCCGACTGCTCCTGGAAGCAGTCGCCCGTGACAGTGAGAGATCTCATCACCCTCGCGGCATCGAGGCTCGAGGAGTAATGGAGTCGAAGAGAATGTCCCGTGCAAAAGGCGAATCGAAACAGGCTCAATCGGGCGGGTTCCGCGTGCTGAGTCACCCGATTCTTGCCGTCGTCGAGCGCCCGGAGATTTCCTTCACTTTCAACGGCAACCCGATGAAGGCCTATGAAGGGGAGGTCGTCACGACGGCGCTCTTCGCCGGCGGCGTGCAGGTTTTCGGCCATCATCCGCGCGACGGAAGTCCCCAGGGAATCTTCTGCGCGAACGGCCAGTGCAGCCAGTGCACCGTCCTCGTCGACGGACTTCCCGTCAAAGGATGCATGGTTCCCGTCAGGGCCGGGATGAAGATCGGGAGCTGCGAGGGGAGCCCCGCGCTTCCCGCGGACGACGATCTGCCGGCGTTCCGGGAGATTCCGGCGATCGAGACCGACGTCCTCATCATCGGGGGAGGTCCGGCAGGAATAAACGCCGCGATCGAGCTCGGGCTCCTCGGCGCGAAGACCCTCGTCGTGGACGACAAGAACGAGTTCGGCGGGAAGCTGACGCTGCAGACGCATACCTTCTTCGGCTCCCGCGACGATTGCTACGCGGGCACCCGCGGCATCGAGATCGCCCGCATTCTCACGCATCAGCTCGAGAGATTCCCCTCCGTTTCGGTCATGCTCGGGACGACGGCCGTGGGAGCGTTTTGCGACAAACAGGTCGGCCTGCAGCAAGGGGGCAACTACTTCCAGGTGAAGCCCCGCGCGGTGCTCGTCGCCTGCGGCGCGCGCGAGAAGAATCTCGCCTTCCAGGGCTGCGACCTGCCGGGGGTCTACGGCGCCGGCGCGTTTCAGACGCTTCTGAACCGCGACCTCGTCAGGCCCACCGAGAGGCTGTTTATCGTCGGGGGGGGGAACGTCGGCCTGATAACCGGCTACCACGCGATTCAGGCCGGCATCAAGGTCGTCGGCCTCGTCGAAGCGCTGCCCCGCTGCGGCGGATACAAGGTCCATCTCGACAAGCTCCGCCGTCTCGGGGTGCCCATCCACACCTCGCACACGATCCTCAGGGCGGAGGGCGCAGAGAAGCTCGAGAGAATCACGATAGCGGGCGTGGACGGGAATTTCAAACCGGTCGCGGGCACCGAGAGATCATACCGGGTGGACACGCTTCTCATCGCCGTCGGGCTCTCGCCCGTGAACGAGCTATACGAGAAGCTCGTGGAATACGGCATCGAATGCTACAAGGCGGGGGATGCAGAGGAGATCGCCGAAGCCTCCGCCGCGATATTCAGCGGAAAGATCACGGGGCGGAAGATCGCCCGGTCTCTCGGCTACGAGATCGATATCCCCGACGAATGGAACTCAACCGCGGCGATTCTGCGGAGCAAGCCCGGGCGGACGGCGCAGCCGGACCTTCCGAGGCTCGAAAGAAGAGTGTATCCGCTGATCCGCTGCGTGCAGGAGATTCCCTGCAACCCGTGCGCGGATTCCTGCCCGCGGAACAGCATCGCGTTGCGCGGCGATTCGATCATGAATAATCCCGTTTTCGACGGCGATTGCATCGGCTGCGCGAACTGCGTCGCGGTCTGTCCGGGGCTCGCGATCGGTCTGATCATGCCCGAGTACGACGCGGAATCGAAGACGTCGCTTCTCGTGCTCCCTTACGAGCTCGATACGAAGGATCTCGCCGCGGGGAGACGGGTCGAGACGGTGGACATGGAGGGAAACGCCGTCGGCGTCGGCACGATCGTCGCGTTCCGAACGTCGAATATCGACGCGAAGCGGAAGATCGTTTCCATCGAAGTCCCCGCGGACGAGGCGTATTCCGTCGCGGGTTTTGCCGTGCTCGTGCCCGAGGCGGGAGAATCCGGGGCCGTGGCGGCCGAACCGGTGCCCGACGACACGATCATCTGCCGCTGCGAACGGATCACCGCGGGAGAGGTTCGCGGGGAGATCCGCGCCGGAGTTCGGGATATGAACATTCTCAAGGCGACGATACGGACGGGTATGGGCGCCTGCGGCGGCAAGACGTGCACCGAGCTCATTCTCAGGCTCTATCGCGAGATGGACGTCGATCTTTCGGAGGTCACGCTTCCGACGAACAGGCCGTTCACGGCGGAGGTTCCCCTCGGCGTTTTCGCCGGAGCCGGGAGCGAGGGTGGTGAGGCATGAGCCGCACGAACTACGACGCGATCGTCATCGGAGCGGGGAGCGCCGGGCTCGCCATCGCGTATTACCTCACGCTCGAGGGGCTTCAGGTTCTCGTTCTCGATTCCGAAGCCTCCCCCGGGCAGGGGCAGAACAAGGCCGCGATAGGAGGCGTCCGGGCGACGCACTCGGACGGCGCGAAGATCACGCTCTGTCTGCAGAGCCTCGAGTTCTACTCGACGTTCGAGGAGAAGACCGGCATCGATCTCGGCTGGGTGCCGGGCGGCTACTCATTCCCCGTGTACCGCGAGGAGGAGGAGAAGATTCTCAAGGGCATCCTGCCGACGCAGAAGAAGAACGGTCTCGTCATCGATTGGTACGGTCCGGAAAGGATCAAGGAGCTCATTCCCGGAATCAACGAGAACGGCCTCCGCGGAGGCACGTTCTCCCCCGGCGATGGGCAGGTGTCTCCGCTCAAGTATGCGGCCGCGCTCTGGAAAGAGAGCAAGGACCGTGGTTGCGAGTATCATTTCAAGGAGCCCGTCACGCGCCTCGTCGTGAAGCAGGGAAGGATCCACGGTGTGAAGACGGGGAAGGGCGTCTATCACTCGGATATCGTCGTCAACGCCGCCGGGTCGTATGCGAAGGAGATCGGCGCGATGGCCGGCATCGAAATCCCCGTCGTTCCCGATTGTCACGAAGCGGGAATCTCCGCGCCGATGGAGCGCTTCTTTGATCCGCTCGTCGTCGACATCCGGCCGGGTCCCGAGGGAAAGACGAAGAACTTCTACTTCGGTCAGAACGATCGCGGGCAGGTCATCTTCTGCTATACGCCGCTCGTGCCGATCCTCGGAACGAACAGGGAGAACACGTCCGAATTCATGACCGTGATCGCGCGGCGAATGATCGATCTCATCCCGCGCCTCAAGAATATGCTCATCCGCCGCGTCTGGCGCGGGCTCTACCCGATGACCCCCGACGGCATCATCATCCTCGACCGCGTGAGGGAAGTGAAGGGCTTCTACCTCGCCGTCGGCATGTGCGGGCAGGGTTTCATGCTCGGCCCCGGGGTCGGTCTCAACATGGCGAACTTCATTCTCCGGGGAAAGCCCGTCATTCCGCAGGAAATATGGAACTCGATTTCCTTCTACCGCGACTACTACGCGGGGCGCAAGGAAGCGCTCAAGTAATTCCGGCGCATCGCTCGGGGGAGAGACCATGAATCCGCAGGAAAAGGCGTTTCAGGACTATTATCCCGATCATTTCGCCCAATGTTACGGTTGCGGTCGGCTCAATGAGCACGGACTGCACGTTCGGAGCTTCTGGGACGGGGAAGAGGCGGTTTGCACGTTCGAGCCGAAGCCGTATCACACGGCGATACCGGGCTACGTGTACGGGGGGCTTCTCGCTTCCCTCATCGACTGCCACTGCACCGGCACGGCGTCGGCCGCCGCGTATCGGGCCGAGGGACGGGAGATGGGATCCGATCCTCCGCTGCGCTTCGTCACGGCGTCGCTTCGCGTGGACTATCTGCTCCCGACGCCGATCGGCGCTCCCCTCGAGCTTCGCGCGCGCGTCAAGGAGATCAAGGGCCGCAAGGTCGTCGTGACGGCGACGATCAGGGCGGAGGGAAAGCTCTGTGTCCGCGGCGAGGTCGTTGCCGTGCAGGTGCCGGATCGTCTCGTGAAGGGGTCGTAAGGTCTCGCGCGCGGCGGCCGGGGCGGCGCTTCACGCGTCGAACTGTATCGTCGTGTGCTCGATGTCGTACTTCTCGTCGAGCAGCCTGTTCATCCTCTCGAGAATTCCCCGAATCTCCGCCCTGGCGGCCGGATCGACCGCGACATGCGCCGTCAGTGAGTACATGTTCGACGTAATCACCCAGATGTGCATGTCGTGAATCTCCCTGATCTCGGGAATCGCTTTCCGGAGCTCGGCGCTCACGTCGTCCGCCGTTACGCCGCGGGGCGCAACCTCGAGGAGGATATTGACGGAATCCTTGAGCAGGCCCCACGCCCACACGGCGATCACGACGGAGATGCCGATCGCGAGGAGCGGATCGATGACGTTCCAGCCGCTGAAATAGATGACGATCGCCCCCACGATGATCACGACGGAGGATACCGTATCCGCCATGACGTGGAGGAACGCCCCCTTGATGTTCAGGTCGTCCCTCGCGCTCCCCCGCAGGATCAGAACGCTCGCGACGTTGACGACGAGTCCGATCACGGCGACGAAGAGCATCTGAAGCCCGAGCACGGGCTCGGGATGCATGAGTCGATGAACGCCCGCGTAGAGGATATACGCCGTGACCGCGAAGAGGAAGAGGCTGTTGAAGAGGGCGGCGAGCACCTCGGCCCGGTAGAATCCGAACGTCCGGTGATGGCACGGCGCCGTGCAGGCGATCCGTATGGCCGCGAAGCTGACCCCAAGGGCGAAGAAATGGGTGAACATGTGCCCCGCGTCGCTGAGAAGGGCGAGGCTCCGCGTCAGGATTCCGCCGATCACTTCGACGACCATCACGCTTCCCGTGATGGCCATCGTCAGCTTCAGCTTCCGCTGCTCGACGCTCCGGTAGTCCGCCAGGCGGCCGAGAGAATCCTTCGTCTTCGGTCTGTGCTCATGCTTCGAGATCACGCATCCGATTATATGCCCGTCGCAGGAGCGCCCGCATCAGGAAAAACGCGGTTCGTCAGGATTTTTGCGCTGCCGTGGGCGCGGAGGCGAGCTTCACCTTCGTCCGGTACTCGAACGCCTGGGAGGAGAGGCCTCCGCCCGGTCGTCCGGGGCCGCCCATGCCGCCTCCGGGGCCGCCCATACCGCCTTCCGGACCTCCCATGCCGCCTCCGGGAAATTCTCCCCTTTCGCGAGGGGACCCCTCCCCGGCGCGTTTCATCGAGGGCATCTCCATCTTGCCGACCTTGAAGTCGACGCTGATCAGGGATCCGGGAGCGGCGTTGACGGCGAAGGGCAGGCTGTCCGGCGGCGCGAGCGGTATTCTTACTTCATAGATGAGGGTCCGATTGGCGATATCGATCATCGCGGCGATCCCGCCCTTGCCGTCATCCGCCGCGGGCATTGAAGCGAGCGGTTCGTCACCGGGGCCGAGAAGGATCATCTCGCCCTGCGCCTCCGCGAGCATATCTTTGAGGAACGCCTGCCGATTTTCGTTCGAAGCGTCCGAAGGTGCGCCCGGGCGCTCGCCGGTGCGCAGCCC
>JAPLKY010000044.1 GCA_026387805.1 Candidatus Krumholzibacteriia bacterium | reverse complement strand
ACGGACGATTACGTATTCGCGGTAAGCCATTATATTCTCGAATACGCGAGCCGTTTGAACGGGAACACGGTCCTCGAGCCGAACGCGGTCAATACGGAGATAATCCGAGAGCGCGCGGAGGCCGGCGGCGCCGCCGCCGGATCGAAGGAGAGATTCGTGATCGGATGGCTCGGGGCCGGCGAAATACACCTGGAGAGCCTGATGTTGATCAAAGAGCCGCTGCGCGCGCTTTCAAAGAAATATACTATCGTATTCAAGATGGTAAGCTCCCTCGGCTCGCGGAGAATCAGGAACGCATTTCGGGATCTATCCGGCCTGGAGATCGATTATGGACGGGACGAATGGATCGCTCTCGAGGCAATACCCGATGCGATGAAGGAATTCGACGTCAGCGTAATGCCCCTGATCGACGGTCCCTATACGAGGGGGAAGTGCTCGCTCAAGGCCCTGGAATCCATGGCGATGAAGATCCCCGTGGTCGCGAGCGACGTCGGCGAGAATGCCCATGTGATCAGGCATGGGGAGAACGGGTATCTCGCGAACACCGCGGGTGAATGGATTCAATGCATCGAGGAGCTCATCAATGACGAGGCGAAGCGCCGCAGAATAGCGAACGGCGGCTATGCGACCGTATCCCGCGATTACACGATTCCGGCAGTAGCGAAGAAGATTGAAGAAGTGCTGAGGGGAGAGTGAGGTTGGGGGTCGTATGGCGAAGATAAACGTGCTTCATGTGCTTTCGACGAATCGATTCAGCGGGGCCGAAAAGATCGCCGGGCAGATATGCAGGAATCTGAACGGGGACTCGTTCAACGTCCATGTTCTCTGTAACGGCGGGGAGCTTCTGCGGAGATATCGGAAGGAGGGGCTCGACGTCCTCGATCTGAACGCAAGCAGATACGATCCATGGAACGTGGCGGCGTTCATCGGGATCATACGAAGATTAGACGTGCGTATCGTCCATGCGCATGGAGCGAGGGCTTCCGTCTTCGCGCTCGTATGTCGCACGTTTGCGGGGCGCCGCTACAGAATCGTCTCGCACATGCACGGATGCAGACAATGGCGGAAGAGCAAGGGCTTGTTGAGCGCCGTCGACGGGTATTTCGCGCATCGATATGACATGAATATCGTCTGCGGCACGGGAATGTACAGCCGCTTCATGGAGCAGGGAAGGCGCCCGGACGCATCAAAGGTGATGGTCATCTCCAATGCCCTGGAAATAGAGGGCGCCGCGGAGCGGGACGATCGATCCTCCGGCCGTGAGCGCGCGGCAAAGGACGCTTTCGTCTATGGATTCATAGGCAGGTTCTCGAAGCCGAAAGGGCTGATTCCCTTTCTTTCGAAGATAATCGAGAACGGGGATCTGCTGGACGACGCGCGGCTTGTCCTCGTGGGCGACGGGGAGGACATGAAGACGTTGCGGAGAATGGCGGCGGAGAGCGGCCTCGCGCAGCGGATCGTATTTGCGGGGAATCGGGACGACGTGCTCGATTACCTGCGCGGCTTCGACGTGCTCGTGCTCCCTTCGATCAGCGAGGGCCTCCCCATGGTCATTCTCGAGGCGATGTCGGCGGGGAAGCCCGTTCTCGCATTCGACGTCGGGTCGGTCGGGGAGGCGCTGCGAGACGACATCAACGGGTACCTGGTGGAAGCCGGGGACTACGATGCGTTCATTCGGCACATGCGGAGGCTGAAGGATGGCGGGGAAGAGCTCGTTACGCTGGGGAAGAACGGCAGGGCATTGCTCGAGAGCGAGTTCGGGATGGATCGGTACATGGAGAAGATCGAAGATCTCTACAGGAGTCTCTATCGGGACGAAACCCGGGAGCGTCCGCCATGCTGAAGATCCTGCAGCTCTGCGCGGTCGATTTCACGGCGTACCATCTGCTGAGGCCGCTCGGGGCGAGATTGCGCGAGGCCGGCTACGAGGTCACGTTCTGCTGCTCCCCCGGCGAGGGGCTCGATCTGCTTCGCGACGAGGGTTTCGGCGTCAGGGCGATTCGTATCTCGAGGAACTACAACGTCGCGCGTCATGGGCGCTCGATGACCGCGCTCATCGGCTTCATGCTGAGGGAGAGGTTCGATATCGTTCATGCGCATACGCCCGTGGCGGGGCTCATCGGCAGAGGCGCCGCGAAGATCGCCGGCGTGCGGGGAATCGTTTACACGGCGCACGGATTCTATTTTCATGACGGCATGAGCCCGGCGATGCACTCCTTTTTCGCGGGCCTCGAGCGGTGGGCGGCGGCGTTCACCGACGTCATCTTCGTGCAGAGCGCGGAGGATCGGGAGGAGGCGATCAGGCTCGGGATCGCTTCGGCCGAGAAGCTCGTCCATATCGGGAACGGGGTCGATCCGACGAGATTCGGAAAGGGTATCCACGAGCGCGAAGCGGCGAGGTTCAGGGAGGAACACGGTCTCGGCGGCGGTCCCGTCGTCGGATTCGTGGGGAGAACGGTCCACGAGAAGGGGGCGATCGAGTTCGTTCGCGCCGCCGCGATCGTGCGCGCCGCCGTTCCCGGCGCGAAGTTCGTGATGGTCGGCGAGCCGCTCCGGAGCGACCGTGACCGATGCTGGGACGAGATCATGCGTCTGCGCGACGAGCTCGGACTCGTGAAGGATCTCGTGCTCACGGGCTATCGGAAAGACGTTCCTTCGATTCTGGCGTCATTCGACCTGTTCGTGCTGCCGAGCCGGCGCGAAGGGATGCCGCGCGCCCTCCTCGAGGCGATGGCGACGGGGCTCCCCGTCGTCGCCACGGCGATCCGCGGATGCAGGGAAGAGGTCGTGGACGGGGAGACGGGGATCCTCGTTCCGCCGCGGAATCACGCGGCTCTCGCCGGGGCGATGCGGAAGATCCTTTCATCGAGGGATCTCATGGCCCGGATGGGAGCGGAGGGGCGCTCGCGCGTGCTCGCGAGATTCGACGAGCGGAAAATCGTCGCGCTTCAGATCGAGCATATCGGACGTCTCGCGCGGAAGAAGCTCATGAAATAGCTTGTTATCCGCCATTTCTTTGATTATCATCCCCCCGTCGGGCGATACGGCGGCGCTGCATCGAAAGCTCAAGAACTATGGCGGAACTCCTCTTCTTTCTCGAAGCATTCTGCGTATCGTTCCTTTTGACCGGTGCGATTCTCCGATTCTCCCTCAAGCGCCGGCTCCTCGATATCCCCAACGACCGGAGCTCGCACGTCGTTCCCAAGCCGCGGCTCGGGGGCATCGCGATCACGATTTCGTTCTACGTCACCTTCGCGACGCTGATGATTCTCGGCTACAAGCCGTTCGCGTCCTCGACGATTCTCGCGGGAGCGCTCGGTGGGGGCGCCGTGATAGCGGCGGCGGGGCTCATCGACGACCTGCGCGGCCTCGACGCGAAGATCAAGCTCCTCGTGCAGTTCGCCGCGGCGGGCGTGGCCGTCGCATCCGGCATCGTTCTCAGGGAGTTCGGCATCCCCCTCATCGGATCCTTCGAGCTCGGGCCGCTCGCGGTGCCCGCCACGATTCTCTGGATCGTCGCGCTGATCAACTTCTACAACTTCATCGACGGCATCGACGGTCTCGCGGCGGGGATCGGTCTCATCGCGTCGGCGTTCTTCTACTATATCGCGGGAATGACGGGAGCCCCGGGCCTCCGGAGCGTGTATGCAGTGCTCGCCGGTTCCTCGTTCGGGTTTCTGCGTTTCAATTTCCCTCCGGCGCGCATCTTCATGGGAGACATGGGGAGCACCTTCATCGGGTACGTTTTCGCCGTCCTGTCGGTCGTCGCGCAGGGCTTGGGTATTCCGGCATTCCTGACGGTCCTGCTGCTCGCCGGCGTTCTCGGCGACGCGGCGCTCACGCTCCTTCGCCGCGCCCTCAGGAAAGAGAAGCTTTTCTCCCCGCACCGGACGCACTACTATCAGCGCCTCACGAGCCTCGGCCTCTCTCATAAGCAGGTCACGCTCCTCGAGTATTTCATCGCGGCGCTTCTCGGCGTGAGCGCCATCCTCGCGTTCCACAAACCGTGGACGTTCGTCACCTCTCTCTCGGTGATCTGGACGGGGTTCTTTCTATGGGCGCTCGCGAAGATACGGAGCATGGAGAAGGGGGAGAGCCTTCTCTGGAAGGGACGCACGCTCGGCGTCGCTTTCGGCGACCTTGCGTTCATCGCGTTGAGCTACATTCTC
>JAPLKY010000132.1 GCA_026387805.1 Candidatus Krumholzibacteriia bacterium | reverse complement strand
GTCGTGCCCATGCTCTTCAATTCCGTTTTTTCTTCCGATTTCTTCCGGATCGTTTCGCGGGATTCGCCGACGATATCGAGTATCATCCTCTCGATCGCATCCGGATGCGGTGCGGAGGCGAATAGTTCGAATTTTCGCTCGCAGAGGTCCATGACGATCTGGCTCGCCACCTCGCCCCCCGAGTATCCCCCCATGCCGTCGGCCACGGCGGCGATGAAGCAGTCGTTCTCCGTCCTGAAGAGAATCCTGTCCTGGTTATAATCCCTTCGCCATTGTATCGATTTCCCCGCAAACCGGACGCTCAACGCTTCACCCTTCTCCCGCTCAAGACCTTCGCGAGCGCGTCGCTCAGCTCCTCCGCGCGATACGGTTTCGCGATGACTCCGTCGAATCCGGTCTCCGGCCGCCCGTTGACCCCTGCTTCACCCTACCATAGCGGACGTTTCCGGAACAAGAACATCTTGCGGCATCTTGCGGGCATCTTGCGGCATGACGATTCGCCGTGGATTCACGGCGGATTGTGCGACTCCATCCATCTTCGTGACTTTTCTCAAACGCTGAATCTGAAATCGATGATATCGCCGTCCCGGACCACGTACGTCTTGCCCTCGAGTCGCAGCAGGCCTTTCGCGCGCGCGACGGCGAGGCTCCCCACATCGAGAAAATCGTCGCAGGAAATCACCTCGGCGCGGATGAAACCCCTCTCCAGGTCGGTATGGATCTTCCCGGCGGCCTCCTGAGCCGCGATGCCCTTCCGCACGGTCCAGGCGCGGACCTCGTCCTCTCCGACGGTCAGGAACGAGATCAATCCGAGCAGCTCGTATGATTCCTTGATCAGGCGATCCCGCGCCGAAACGTCGACTCCGAGATCCAGCAGAAAGTCCGCCGCTTCCTCTGCGGGAAGTTGGGCGATTTCCATTTCGATCTTTCCCGAGAGAACGATCGGAGTCGAGGGATTCTCCGTGAACCGGGCGATCCTGTCCCGGATCGTATCCCGCCAGGAGAAGCTCCCGGCGCTCCGCAGGCCGGATTCAGCGACGTTGATCACGGCCATCACGGGGAGTCTCGAGATGAATTCGAGATGCCGCAGCGCCCTTTCCTCGGTTTCATCCAGCTCGAGGTAGCGCAAGGGCATCTCCCTTTCCAGGGCCTCCTTGCATTTCAGGACTGCCGCCCGTTCCTCTTTCCTCGGCGGATGACCCTTTCGGGCGGAGTCCTCCATGCCGAGCAGCCGCTTTTCGGCGAGGTCGAGATCATAGATCAGCAATTCGGCCTCGAGAGTATCGAAGTCGCGGACGGGATCGACGCCGCCGAGGGGATGCGCCACGGCGTCATCGTCGAAACCGCGGAGCACGTACACGAGCGCGTCCGAATCCCTGATGAACTCGATGACCTTCCTGTTCTGTACGGCGTCTCCCCTGGTGAGCCCGAGGTAATCCATGTACTGGATTCTGGCGTGCGTGTGCTTCTTGGGCTTGAAGATCCTCACGAGCTCGTCGATGCGACGGTCGGGCACTTTGATGATCGCCACGTTCGGCTTGGTCTCGGACGCGGAATAGCCGGCCGTTGCGGCGGCCCGGCCCGTGAGACCGTTGAAAAGCGTCGTGCGACCCGAGTTCGAGATTCCGATGAGCGCGAGTTTCATTCCGTCGTTTCCTCATTCAGCGGAAAGACCGCTCCAGAAAAGACACGGTCGTCATTGCATGCCTTCAATCGAGTTAATGTAATACCTTTTCGGGGATTGGCAAGCATTTTGGCTTGACTCGATGCGTCGCGTCATTCAGAATCGGTCCCGTGCGATCGTATGATCAAAGGAGGATCGACATGCGCAATATCATCATATTCATTCTTCTGGCAGTCATGGTCGCGGGAGTCCATGAATCCTGCGGCATGAGCAGAACGATGAAGGGCACGGGCATCGGCGCCGCGGCGGGGGGCGTCGTGGGCGGAATCATCGGCAAGCAGGCCGGCAACACCGCGGTCGGCGCCATTATCGGGGCGGCGGTCGGCGGCGCGGCAGGCGCCTACATCGGCCACTATATGGACAAGCAGGCCGAGGAGATCCAGGCCGATCTCGAGGGCGCAAAGGTCGAGCGCGTCGGCGAGGGCATCAAGATCACCTTCGACTCGGGCATTCTCTTCGACGTCAACAAAGCGGCTCTGCGGTCCGTGGCGAAAACGAATCTCGACAAATTGGCGGCTATCCTCAACAAGTACCCCGACACAAACATCCTGATCGAGGGGCACACCGACGCGACGGGCACGGACGAGCTCAACCTCGAGCTCTCCAGAAACCGCGCGGGATCCGTGTCGAATTACCTCGCGGGTCTCGGCGTCGATCCGTCGCGCTTCACGGCGATGGGATACGGCGAATCGCAGCCGATCGCGACGAACGACACGGAAGAGGGGCGCCAGCAGAACCGCAGAGTGGAGCTGGCCATCATGGCAAACGACAAACTCAAGAAGGCGGCGGAACAGAAGAGCGCCGGCTGATATATCCATCGAATGCGGATCGAAGCGGCCGGGCGCGCGACGTGCGTTGCGCCCGGCCGTTTTTTTCCGCGTGGGAGACGCCCTCCGACGATGAGCGATTCGATCATTCGAACCGAGCAGCTTTCCCGTTGGTTCCGCCGCGGCCCCCAGGAGGTGCGAGCCGTCGACGGCGTCGATATGCGCGTGGAAGAGGGAGAGTTCCTCGCGATCATCGGCGCGTCGGGCTCGGGCAAATCGACCCTTCTCAATCTGCTGGCCGGTCTCGATACACCCACCTCGGGGAGGATCGAATTCAGGGGCACCTCGCTCGATTCCCTCTCCCGCCGGGAGCTCGCGTCCTACCGCGCCCTGCGGATCGGCATGATGTTTCAGTCGTTCAACCTCATTCACCACCGGAGCGCCCTCGAGAACGTCGAGCTCGCCCTCTATTTCAACGACTGCCCCGTGCGCGAGCGGCGATCGAGGGCGGCGGCGATGCTCGAACGCCTCGGACTCGCCGATCGAACGGCCCACCGCCCGGGCGATCTCTCCGGGGGCGAGCAGCAGCGGGTCGCCCTCGCGCGCGCCCTCGCGAAGAATCCCGCAATCCTCCTCGCGGACGAGCCGACCGGGAACCTCGATCGCCGGAACGCCGATCAGATCATGTCCCTCCTCTCGGATCTGAACGCGCGGGGACTCACGATCGTCATGGTCACCCACGACGTAGAGACGGCAGGCCGCAACGCCCGACGGATCGTGCGGATGCACTATGGCCGCGTCGTGGCTGATTCCGGCGCCTCCGGGGAGGCGCGCCGATGATCTTCCGCGATCTCGTCGCCATCTCGACGGGCAACCTGAGACGCATGAGGCTCCGGACGTCCCTCACCGTCTCCGGGGTGGTCATCGCCATCGCGGCGTTCGTATCGATGGTCTCCTTCGGCGCGGGCAACCAGAAATACATATCGGAACAGTTCGACCGGCTCGGGCTTTTCACCACGATGCAGGTCTATCCGCCGGTCAAGACCGCCGGCTCGGACACGGTCAAGGTCCGAACGCTCGACGCCGGCGCCCTCGCCGAGCTCGCGCGGATTCCCGGCGTCAGGCTCGCGTACCCGTTCGACGCGAT
>JAPLKY010000375.1 GCA_026387805.1 Candidatus Krumholzibacteriia bacterium | reverse complement strand
AATCGAACGCCGCTGCGAGGATCTCGAAGAGCCGCGCCGCCTCCGCCTCTCGCAGGAGGGACGGCGTGCCGCCCCCGATGTAGAGCGTATCGAAGGTTCCGAAGAGGCCGCGGCGGAGGGCCGCCTCGCGGGCGAGGGCCTCGAGCCAACGCTCGACCGGTGCTCCCGACGTGATCGAGTAGAAATCGCAGTACGGGCATTTCGTTTTGCAGAAGGGAACGTGGATGTAGAGCCCGGGCAGAGCGCCGCGCGGATCGCCCGAGGTCCCGGGCACGGAGCCGCCCGGACCGTCCGAGGCCCGGGGCGCCGTATTGCCCCGGCCGTTGCCGCTTCGCGGATCATTCCTCATCGGTCTTCAGAACCGCCACGAAGGCGCTCTGCGGGATCATCACCTGACCGACGGAACGCATCTTCTTCTTCCCCTTCGCCTGCTTCTCGAGGAGCTTGCGCTTCCGCGTGATGTCGCCGCCGTAGCACTTGGCGGTGACGTCCTTGCGGAAGGGCGCGACGGTCGAACGCGCGATGATCTTGCCGCCGATTGCGCCCTGGATGGCGATCTTGAAGAGATGGCGGGGGATTTCCTTGCGCAGCTTCTCGCAGACCGAGGCCGCGCGGCTGTGGGCGCGGTCCTTGTGGACGACGATCGCGAGCGCGTCCACCTTGTCGCCGTTCACGAGAATGTCGAGCTTCACGAGATCGCTCTTGCGGTAATCGATGAGCTCGTAATCGAACGAGCCGTACCCCTGCGTGACGCTCTTGAGCTTGTCGTAGAAATCGAAAACGACCTCGGCGAGGGGGAGCTCGAAAACGAGCTCGATCCTTCCCGGAACGGGGTAGCTGAAATGCGAATTCTCTCCCCTCTTGTCGAGGCAGAGCTTCATCACCGCCCCCATATAGCGATCGGGCATGAGAATCGTCGCTTTGATATACGGCTCGGTCGCTCCTTCGATCGCGATAGGGTCGGGATAGTTCTGGGGGTTGTCTATCGTGAGGGTCTCGCCGTTCTTGAGAAGAAACCGGTATTCGACGCTCGGCGCCGTCATGATGATCGACTGGGCGAACTCGCGTTCGAGACGCTCCTGGAAGATCTCGAGGTGGAGGAGCCCGAGAAAACCGCACCTGAATCCCTGCCCGAGCACCTGCGAGGAGTCTTTCTGGTAGATGAGGGAGGCGTCGTTGAGCTTGTAACGTTCGAGCGCGTCGGAGAGCGAATCGAAGTCCTCCGCTTCCATCGGGTACACGGACGAGAATACGACCGGCTTGACCTCACGGAAACCCGGGAGCGGCGTCGCGACGGGATTGTCCTCGAGCGTGATCGTATCCCCGATCCGCGTGTCGCTCACCGTTTTGATTCCCGCGATGACATAGCCGACCTCCCCGGCGTGTATTTCCTTTCGCTTCTCGCGGGCGATGCGGAACACGCCGACCTCCTCCACGCGGTGCGTCGTCCCGAGGGACATGAGGCGTATCGTATCTCCTGTCCGAAGCGTGCCGTCGACGATGCGGCAGCTGATGATCGCGCCGCGGAACGGATCGTACTTTGCGTCGAACACGAGCGCCGCGAGCGGCTTCGTCGAGTCTCCCGACGGCGGGGGAATATGACGGGTGATTGCCTCGAGTATCTCCTCCATGCCGGCGCCCGTTTTTCCCGAGGCGAGAATCGCTTCGTCCGCGTCGAGCCCGAGCTCGGTCTCGATCTCTTCCTTCGTATGCTCGACGTCCGCGGAAGGGGAATCGATCTTGTTGATGACGGGGATGATCGCGAGGTTGTGCTCGAGCGCCGCGTAGAGGTTCGCGAGCGTCTGGGCCTGCACCCCCTGCGTCGCGTCGACGAGGAGCAGCACTCCCTCGCATGAGGCGAGCGCGCGCGAGACCTCGTAGGAGAAATCGACGTGGCCCGGCGTGTCGATCAGGTTCAGGATGAACTCCTCGCCCGTCTTGTTCGTATACGGGAGGCACACGGTCTGGCTCTTGATCGTGATGCCGCGCTCCCGCTCGATGTCCATCGTATCGAGCATCTGGTTGTGAAAATCACGATCCTCGACGAGCTTGGCGCGCTGGATGAAGCGGTCGGCGAGCGTCGATTTTCCGTGGTCGATATGCGCTATGATGCTGAAGTTCCGTATTTGTTCCATAGCTCCCGCGATGTTGCGGATTCCCCGTGTCTGCGATTCCAATCAATGTAGCCTTTTCCCCAGCGGGTGTAAAGACCGCTTTTGCCGCCGCGCGACCGATTATGCCGGAAGATGATGCGAAGACGGGATTCCGGATCCGCGGGCGCGGGATCGCCCTTTTTTCATTTGAACGGCGCCCCGCTTTCTGATATACATGCGACAATGGCACAAAGGAGGTCAGAATGAATATCTACGTCGGCAATCTCTCCTACGACATGACCGAGGAGGATTTGCGCAAGGAATTCGAAGCCTTCGGCAAGGTTGATTCGGTGAATATCATCAAGGATAAGTTCACTGATAGATCGAGGGGTTTCGCGTTCGTTGAGATGGCCTCGAGTGAAGAGGGCAAAGCCGCGGTCGCCGCGATCAACGGCAAGGACGTCAAGGGCCGTGCGCTGAACGTGAGCGAGGCCCGTCCGAAGACCGATAGTCGAGGGGGAGGGGGCGGCGGAGGTCGGCGGGATCACGGAGATCGCTGGTAACGGGCGGAGCGAACGCGTGAAGCGGGCTCGAATGCCCGTAGCAGGGAAATGAGATAACGAACGTGCGCCGGGGAGGCTTCCGCGAGGAGCCCTCCGGCGCGCTTTTTAGCGCGTTCCGGGACTGGCGCGATTTCGCGGATCGCGCGGGGCTCGGGGCGCCCGCAAGGAAAGCGCGGGCATGATGGGTGAAGGTTCGGAGCTCGGTCATGGACTCATTGTCTGGGTGCTCATCCCGGGTCTCATCTTCCTCGCCCGCATCTTCGACTGATCGATCGGAACGATGCGGATCATCTTCATCGGGCGGGGGCATCGGTTCATCGCTCCGTTCCTCGGTTTCTTCGAGGTGCTCATCTGGCTTCTCGCGATCCGCCAGATCATGCTGAACCTCACGAATCCCTTTTACTATTTCGCCTACGCGGGCGGATTCGCCATGGGTACCTTCGTCGGGATGTACATCGAGGAGCGGCTCGCGATGGGGACGATTCTCATCCGTATCGTGACGAGCCTGGAGGCCTCCGCGCTCATCGAGCACCTGAAGTCGGAGGATTACGGAATCACGATCGTCAACGCGCAGGGGGCTCGGGGGGACGTGAACCTCATCTATACGATCATCAAGCGGAGCGATCTCGATCACGTCATCGAGATCATCAATCGGTACAATCCACGATCTTTCTACACGATCGAGGACGTCCGGTTCGCGCGGGAAGGAATCTTCCGCGAGGGCGAGACCTCGAGGATGAAGAGCTATCTCGGGCATCTCAGTTTCTGGAGGAAGAGCAAGTGAGCGGCGAAGACGCTCAACGGGGGGCGCTCATGGGCAGACTCGAATCGCGCGTCGTCGGAGCGTTCATCGCCGTTCTCATGCCCGTCTGTTGTTTCTTCGCGGCATGGTGGCTCGGCGTCGGCGTCGTGCCCGAGCGTTACGTCCCATACGGGGCGTTCGGGGGGCTCTTGCTCGGCGTCGTGCTCGACGCGCTCTTTCTCCGGAGATGGACGGCACGCGCCTACGAGATGCGTCTTCCGTCGCTCATGTTCCTCTATGTTTTTGTATCCGTCGTCACGTACGCCGTTTTCATGGGAACGAGCGTTTTCAATCTCGTGTGCGGAATCGTCGCCGGCGCATACATGGGAAGGCGACTTCTTCACGCGGGGGCGGCGGGGGAGGAGGCGCGAACGGTCATCAGGCGGACGGGGTCGTTCGCGGCGGCCGTCATCGCCTGCGCCGCGGGGTTCTCGGCGTATCTGGCTTTGAGGGATCCCTTCGCGGGGAGCGATCTCGAGCACATGTTCCATTTGAAATTCGCCGTCACCCGGCCTACGATCGTCGCGCTCGTCGCGGCCGGATGGCCGGTTCTCGTTCTCTGTCAATACTGGCTCGCGACGAAGGCGGCGTATACCGCATACGGAGGTCGTCGGCATGGCGCAGGAACGGCATGATACGGAGTTCTCGCTGAATTCGATCGCGGGGCTGAGCGAGAAGGAAGCCGCGAAACGGCTCGCGGAGGACGGCTACAACGAGCTTCCGAGCGCGGCGCGGCGCACCATATTCCACATCGCTTTCGACGTCGTGCGCGAGCCGATGTTTCTGCTCCTCGTCGCATGCGGGACGATCTACTTCGTGCTCGGCGAGGTGCAGGAGGGGATCATGCTCCTCGGTTTCGTCTTCGTCATCATGGCGATCACTTTCTACCAGGAACGCAAGACGGAGCGGGCCCTCGAGGCCCTGAAGAACCTGTCGAGCCCGCGGGCGCTCGTCGTACGGGACGGCGCGGAGAAGCGCATCGCGGGGCGCGAGGTCGTCCGCGGCGACGTCATCGTTCTCGCCGAGGGAGATCGCGTGCCGGCGGACGGCGTCGTGCTCTGGCACAGCAATCTCTCGACCGATGAATCGCTCCTCACCGGGGAGTCGCTCTCCGTGACGAAGAGCGTCTGGGACGGGCGCGCCGAGATGGGGCGCCCCGGAGGCGACGGGATTCCCTTCGTTTACTCGGGGACCATGGTCGAGCGGGGTCAGGGAATCGCCGAGGTGAAGGCAACCGGAGCGCGGAGCGAGATCGGCAAGATCGGAAAAGCGCTCCAGTCGGTGAAACCGGGCGAGATGCTGCTCCAAAAGGAGACGGGACGGCTCGTCCGGAATTTCGCGCTCGTTGGATTGATACTGTGCGTTCTCGTCATCGTCACCTACGGGTTCACGCGGGCCGACTGGCTCGGCGGATTTCTCGCCGGGCTCACGCTCGCCATGGCGATCCTGCCGGAGGAATTCCCTGTCGTCCTCACGATCTTCCTCGCGCTCGGTGCCTGGCACCTCTCGCAGAAGCGCGTTCTCACGAGGTTTATGCCCGCGATCGAGACGCTCGGGTCCGCAACCGTGCTCTGCGTCGACAAAACGGGGACGCTCACGATGAATCAGATGTCGGTGAGCGAGCTCTTCGCGAAGGGGGAGTGGCACGACGTGCACTACAAAGCCGAAGAGCCGCTGCCCGAAACCTTCCACGAGATCGTCGAGTTTTCGATTCTCGCGAGCCAGCGGGATCCCTTCGATGCGATGGAGAAGGCGTTCAAGCAGTTCGGAGATTACTACCTTGCGCACACCGAGCACCTTCATGACGACTGGAGCCTCGTGCACGAGTATCCGATATCCGAGAAGCTGCTCGCGATCTCGCGCGTCTGGAAGTCCCCCGCCGGGGACGAGTTCGTCATTGCGGCGAAGGGGGCGCCCGAGGTCATCGGGGATCTCTGCCATTTCAGCCCCCTCGAGACGGAGGAGCTTTCGCGCCACGTGGCACGCATGGCCGACAGGGGATTGCGCGTGCTCGGCGTCGCGAAGGCGTTCTTTCGCGAGGAAGAGCTCCCCGGAGGGCAGCACGATTTTCAATTCCGGTTCCTCGGGCTCGTCGGGCTCTCCGATCCCGTCCGCCCCGAGGTTGCGGCCTCGATCAGGGAATGCTACGACGCGAGCATACGCGTCGTGATGGTGACGGGCGACTATCCCGGCACGGCGCGCAATATCGCCCGGCAGGCCGGCCTCGAGCCCGCGGAAGAGGTCATCACGGGCTACGAGCTCGAGAAGATGGATCGCGCCGAGCTCGGGCGACACGTGAGAACGACGAACATCTTCGCCCGGGTCATGCCCGAGCAGAAGCTCACTCTCGTCGAGGCGTTCAAGGCGAATCGGGAGATCGTCGTCATGACGGGGGACGGCGTGAACGACGCCCCGGCGCTCAAGTCAGCCCACATCGGGATCGCGATGGGCGGCAGGGGCACGGATGTCGCGCGCGAGGCGGCCTCGCTCGTTCTGCTCGATGACGATTTCTCGTCCATCGTGAAAGCGGTGAAGATGGGCAGAAGGATCTTCGACAATCTCAAGAAGGCGATGGCGTATATCCTCGCGATACACGTTCCGATAGCGGGGCTCTCGCTGATACCGGTGGTCTTCAAGTGGCCGCTGATTCTGTTTCCCGTGCACATCGTTTTCATGGAGCTCATCATCGATCCGGCCTGTTCCATCGTTTTTGAAGCGGAGCCGGAGGAGAAGAACATCATGCGGCGGCCGCCGCGCGACACGAAGGAGCGGCTTCTCGGCAGACGCACCGTGGGCCTGAGCATCCTGCAGGGCCTGAGCGTTCTCGCGATCGCGACGCTCGTGTACTACTTCGCCCGGACGTCCGGACGCGGCGAGAGCGAGGCGCGCGCCCTTTCCTTCGCGACGCTCGTCGTCGCGAATCTGGGTCTCATTTTCACGAACCGATCCTGGTCGCGCACGTTTTTCGATACGCTCCGGACGCCGAACGCGGCGGCATGGTGGTCGTCGGGGGGAGCGATTGCGTTCCTCGGCCTCGTGCTCTACGTTCCGTTTCTGCAGCGCCTCTTCTTGTTCGATAAGCCGCGGATCGCCGATCTCCTCATATGCGTTGCCGCGGGCGCGATGAGCATCATATGGTTCGAGGCGATCAAGGTGATCAATAGCTGGCGGGGGAGAACGATGACGCGCGAATCGGCGCGTTCCTGACATGCCGGATTACTATCGCGAGAAGCTATCGGCCGATCGCCTCGAACGGGTCTATGCGATCGCGCCTCCGCGGGTCCTCCAGTACCTGAATGCCGAGATCGATCACGTGCTCGCGAGGGTGCGGCCCTCCGACGCGGTGCTCGAGCTCGGGTGCGGCTACGGACGCGTGCTCGGGCCTCTCGCGCGGAGGGCGAGGATCGTCTGCGGAATCGATACCTCCTTCGAGAGCCTCGCGCACGGGAGCGTGGCGCTCGGGCGCGCGGGGAACTGCGCTTTCGCGCAGATGGACGCCGTGAGACTCGGTTTTCGCGACGGCGCGTTCGACCGCGTCGTGTGCATCCAGAATGGGATTTCCGCGTTCCACGTCGATGCGCGCGCTCTCGTGCGGGAGAGCGTACGCGTCACGCGCCCGGGAGGGCTCGCGCTCTTTTCGAGCTACAGCGAGGCGTTCTGGGAGCACCGGCTCGAGTGGTTCGTCCGGCAGGCCGGCGAGGGCCTCGTGGGAGCGATCGATTGGGAGAGGACGCGCGACGGCACGATCGTATGCGCGGACGGTTTCACCGCAACGACGATGGGGGCGCGGGAGTTCGCCGCGCTCGCGGAAGAGCTCGACGCGGGCGCGCGCATCGTCGAGATCGATTCGTCGAGCGTCTTCTGCGAGATCACGGCGGGCGCGCCGGCCAAGAAAGGACGAACGCCATGAAAGCTCATGATCCCGAGGACGCGCTCGCCGCGCTCA
>JAPLKY010000263.1 GCA_026387805.1 Candidatus Krumholzibacteriia bacterium | reverse complement strand
GAAACGGAATATTTCGGCGAGAAGGCATATCTTACGCAGTCAGGCCAGCTTTATGCCGAAGCTGGCGCGATGGCTTTCGGGAAGGTTTATTGTTTCGGCCCCACATTCCGCGCGGAGAAATCCAAAACCAGGCGGCATCTCACTGAATTCTGGATGGTCGAGCCGGAGGTCGCCTTCGCCGGGCTCGACGACATCATGCAACTCGCCGAGGATTTTATCGTCGAGATCGTCGGCCGCTCGCTCGAGAGCTACCGGCCCCTGCTTACCGGCGTCCTCGAACGCGACGTGACGAAGCTCGAGAAGGTGCAGTCTCCGTTCCCGCGGCTGTCGTATGACGGCGCGGCCGCGCTGCTCAAGCAGAAGGGGGCCGCGTTCGAATGGGGGAGCGACTTCGGCGGCACGGACGAGACGATGATCTCGGAAGGCTACGATCGCCCCGTCTTCGTGCACCGCTTCCCCGCCGCGATCAAGGCGTTCTACATGCAGCCCGATCCGGTGGATCCCCGGCTCAGCCTCTCCGTCGACCTCCTCGCCTCCGAGGGGTACGGGGAGATCATCGGTGGGGGAGAGCGGATCCACGATCTCGCGCTTCTCGAAAAGAGAATCGAGGAAAACGGCCTGCCGAAAAAGGCCTTCGAATGGTATCTCGACCTGCGCCGGTACGGGAGCTTCCCCCACGCGGGGTTCGGGCTCGGCGTCGAGCGCACCTTATCGTATATATGCGGCCTCCAGCACGTGCGGGAGACGATACCCTTCCCGCGGCTCATCAACAGGCTCACGCCGTGACGGCCGAAAGCCGCGCGCGGGCGGCCGGGGGGCCGTTTCGGCGAGGCGCAAGATTTGACTATGCAGGAATGACGGCCTGTACTATGTTGAGGCCGAGAGCAGGAATCGCGGAGCGGCGCGTTTTTGCGGGCGCTCGATGAGCGATAGAGCGGTTTTACGGGCAAGGAGGTACGAAGAATGAAGAGAATGGTATTGATTGCGATGGGGCTTCTGCTCCTTGCGGGTTCAAGCTTTGCACAGCCTTATCCGGGGCTTCCCGACACGGCGTACGTGGGGCTCTTCACGGATTTGGCGCACACGACGCACCAGGTGAACTATACGGCAACGCCTCCCGCAATGACGCCGTTCACGTTTTACATATTCTGGGTGCCGAGCAAGATGGGGCTGATGGCCGCCGAGTTCAAGATCCAGTACCCCGCAAACGTTCTGATAACCAGTGCAGTGAAGAATCCTGCCGTGATCATCGAGATGGGTTCGATCCAGGCCGGCATCAGCATCAGTTTCTACGGCGAGGTAGAATGCGGTGAGAGTTGCTGCCGGACGGATTGGGTGTATTCGCATCGAGTAAACTGCTTCCTGATGAACGCCAACCCAGGTCAGATCATGGTGGTCGAGCGCCTCCTCGATCCGGAGCCGCCTGCATATCAGGTCGGGAGCTGCGAGCCCGGCTACCCGATCTATCCGGTGAAGCGTTACTGCCATCTCTCCCTGAACTATGACGGGGGCGTCGGCGTGCAGACCAAGAGCTGGGGCGCGATAAAGAGCCTTTTCTAGAGTCGCGAGCTCCGGGATAAGAGCCTACGAGAAGGGCCGGCTCGGTGGAGCCGGCCCTTTTGTTTTGCCCCGCGCTCCCCGGCACGTGCTTGCGCGATACGCGGGGCCTGCCGGCGATTGCACCCCGCCCGTGCTCGCGCGATACGCGGGGCCTGTCGGCGATTGCACCCCGCAGGTGCTCGCGCGATACGCGGGTCCTGCCGCTGATTGCACCCCGCCCGCGCTCGCGAGCAAGGCTCGCTGCGCAGCGGTCGGGGACCCCATCAGCGTCACCCGCTATTCAGGGCGTCCGCACCCCTTGGCGCGCCACCACAACGTGGTTGATTTCAAGCGGCCCGTTTGCTAAGTTAAAATGTCTTTTCCCGATGCCCTTTCTCCTCTCTTTTTCAAGGAGGATTCCAGTAACCATGTGCACGAAGCGCCTGTACCAGGTCATGACCGCCGCGGCGCTCATCGCCGCCCTTCTCGCGATCGCGGCTCCGTCCTTCGCCGGGGAGAACGAGGATCTCAACTTCGCGAAGAAGCTGAGACGCGACGGGATGTTCGTCGCGGCCGCCGAGGAGTTTCTGCGGTTCACGGAGAAATATCCGCAGAGCGTGTTCCGTCCCGAGGCGCTCTTCACCGCGGCGGAATCGTACCTCCAGGCGGTCAAGGCGAACGACGCCCTCGCGACGTACGAGAAATTCATCGAGACCTACCCGAAGGACGAACGCGCGTGCCTCGCGCGACTCCAGCGCGGCAAGATCTTCAAGGCGCTCAAGAGATACAAGGAAGGGGCGGAGGAGCTTCTCCTCATCCCGGACGAAAATCCCGGTTGCCCGGTCGTCGATCAGGCGCTCCTCGACGCGGCCGATTGCCTCATGTCGATGGGGGATTCGGAGGGCGCGTCCAAGGTTCTGCGGCGGCTCATCAACGAGCGCAAGGATTCGCAGCTCACTCCCCGCGCGCGCTACACCCTCGCGCTCGCGCTCATCAACACGGGGCGCGACATGGAAGCGGACCAGGTGCTCGCCGACATCGCGAAGCTCTATCCGACCTCGCCGGTCAAGGCGCTCGCCCTCGTGAAGCTCGGCGAGCGGGCGCTCGCGAAGAACGATTACGCGAAGGCGGAAGGCTATTTCCGCGCGGTGGAGAAGGATTTCAAGGAGGATCCTCTCTCGGAAAAGGCGGTGCTCGGGCTCATCGACATTCACGCGAAGCGGGGCAACGCGGACGGGATCCTCAGCGAGTCGGAACGTTTTCTCGAGAAGTTCCCGAACTCCGAGCAGCGAGCGAAGGTGATGCGGGGCGCAATCGACGCCGCGCTCAGATCGAAGAAGCCGGACAAGGCGCTCGCCCTCGTCAACTCGCTCAAGTCGGGCAAGGCCGCGAGCGACACGACGGGAGAGCTGTCGCTGCTGACGGCGCGCGCGCTCATGGCGGCGCAGAAGACGAACGAGGCGATGGCCGAGCTCGAAACGATGCGCCGCGCGTATCCGGCCTCTCCGTTCCTCAGGGACGGGATCGTGCTCGAGGCCGAGCTGCGCGAGCGCTCGGGCTCTCCGCTCGAAGCGGCCCGCCTCTATAACCTTGCGCTCATGGGGAACTCGAACCGCGAAGAGCGCCTGCGGCTCAACGCCAGTCTCGCCGAGCTTTCCGCCGCGCGTCTGGCCGATACGCTTTCGGCGATCCGGTACTGGCGGCTCGTCGCCGACGAGGGCAAGGACGGAAGCGCCGCGGAAGAGGCCATCTTCCGGGAGAGCATTCTCATGGAAAAGATCGGGGACGTCGGGGGCGCGACGCGCGGATTCGAGGCGGTCGTCTCCCGGTTTCCCGAGGGAAAATACGCGTCTCAGGCACGGGACCGCCTCGCGGCGCTCTCGGTGCGCCCGGTCTGGAACGAGAGCGTCGGAAGACGCCTCGCCCGGATCGCCTCGTGGGAGGCGGGAGCGGCTCAGCGTTCGCTCGAGACGGGGGCCCTCCTCGTGGACGGCGCCCGCGACGCGGAGACCGCCGTCCCGCTGCTCGAAGGCGCGCTCGCGAAGGAGCTCCCCGATTCGCTTCGGGCGAAGGGAAGCTACTATCTCGGCACGGCGCGCCTCATGCGGGCGCAGGCCGCCGCGGCGCGCGGAGAGGACGCGAAGGCGGAACGCGAGCGGGGGCTCGAGATGCTGAAGAGCGCGTCGGAACGGTACGCGAATACGGCGTGGGGGGAGCGCGCCTCCCGCGAATATATCGGGCGGCGGGAGAGCGAATGGAACCTCGCCGAGCGGCTCGGTAGGATCGAGGAGTACCTGGCCGCCTACGGTCGCGGCCAGGGCAGATGGTGGGGGCTCACGAAGCGCGCGCAGTACCTTTCCGAGCGCGCGTCGCAGGGCGACACGGTCGCCGCGAACGCGGCGCTCGCGGCGGCGAACGAGGTGCTCGGCTCGAGCGCTCCCGCCCCGGATAAGAAGGAAGCGATTTTCATCGGCGCCTCTCTCATGCGGGCAAAGGGAAATCACGCCGGCGCGGCCCGGGCGTACGGGGAATTCGTCTCGGCGTACCCCGAAGACTCGAGGATCACGGGGGCTCTGTACGATCTCGGCGAGGCGCTGCTCGCGGTCAGGGACTATGCGGGCGCCGTCGCCGCGTATGACCGCTGCATCGCCCGGGCTCCGGGGAGGGGAATCGCCGAGAAATGCATGATCCGCAAAGGCGACTGTTTCTACTATCGCGGCGCCTTCGCGGAGGCCGCCGACGCCTATGCGGGCTTTGCCGCGGCGTATCCCGAAAGCGAGCTCGCGGGGGAGGCGATCTATCGAGAGGCCCTTGCGCGCGAAAAGGCGGGGGACGCGAAGAAGGCGGACGAGCTGTTCCAGGGGCTCCTTGCGAGGGAAGGCGTCCCGAGCGCGGTGCGGCTGAGGACCCTCGCCTGGCTCGGCGGGAAATATCTCGAGAGCAGACAATACGACAAGGCGAGGCCGCTCCTCGTGGAGCTCGCCGCCGGCGAGCGGACCGCGGCGAACCTGACGATGGCGGGCGAGGCGGAGCTCGGCGCGGGGGATTATAGCGGCGCGGTGAAGAGCTTCAGCGACGCGCTCGTTCTTCAGGGCGCCGACAGCTGCCGCGTCGTCGCGGGAAGGGCCAAGACGTACATGAGGCTCAAGCAGACCGGTTCCTACGAACGGGATACCGCGGTTCTCGCGTCCCGCTGCGCGGCGTGGAAGGGCCTCGGGGGGGTGCTCCTCGAGAAGGGAAAGATCGAGGCCGAGGAGGGGCGGTGCGCGGAGGCCTCGAGGACGCTCGACGAGCTCCAGAAGCGATTCGGCGGCACCGAGGAGGGAACGGAGGCGCTCTTCTATCTCGCGCTCTGCGACCTGAAGCGGGGCGGATACCGCGAGGCCGCCGAGAAGCTCGAGACGTTCGTCGCCTCCGCGGGGCGCTCGGCCATTCTCCCGGAGGCGTACTTCAAGCTCGCCTCATCCCACTACGGGGCGGGGAATCTCAATCTCGCGGCGAAGTACTACGCGCTCGCCGCCGAATCGTCGAAGGATCCCGATCTGTCGTTCACGGCGTGGAAGAACCTCGGCAGCGTCCAGCAGCAGCTCGAGCAGTGGAACGACGCCGCGGCGACGTGGCAGAAGCTCGTCGAGACCTTCCCCGAGCGCGACGGGATCGTCGAGATTCTGTTCGATCTCGGGTTCTGCTACAACTCGGCCGGGAAGAACGAGCTCGCCTACGACGTCTACTCCAGGATTCCCGACGTCGCGACGAGCGAGGAGCAGCAGGGGCGCGCCCATTACTGGGCGGGGATGAGCCTCAAGAACATGGGTCGCTACGACGAGGCGATACGCGAGTTTCTCCGCGTTCCCTACCTCAAGACGGGGGGCATGTGGGGCGTGACGTCGAAGCTCGAGGCGGCCGGCTGCTGCGAGGCGAAGGGGGATCTGGCCCAGGCCAGAACGATCTACGAGAGCGTTCTTTCCGCGAACGGGCCCGCCTCGGACTGGGGCAAGGTCGCTTCCGACGGGCTCAAGCGCGTCGCGGAGCGGGAAGCCGCGGGCGGCGGAAAGACCGGGGAGGCTCCCGGCAAGAAAGAGTAGGCGCGGAATGGTAAGCGAGAACCTGGTCGTGCGGGGCGCACGGGAGCACAACCTCAAGAACATCACCGTCGCGATACCGCGGAACAGATTCGTCGTGATCACGGGGCTCAGCGGTTCGGGCAAATCGTCGCTCGCCTTCGACACGATCTACGCCGAAGGGCAGCGACGATACGTCGAGTCGCTGTCGAGCTACGCGCGGCAGTTCCTCGAGCAGATGGAGAAGCCCGACGTGGACAGCATCGAGGGGCTCTCCCCCGCGATCTCGATCGACCAGAAGACGTCGTCCCGAAACCCGCGATCGACGGTCGGCACGATCACCGAGATCCACGATTACCTCCGTGTTCTCTTCGCGCGCGCGGGCGAGCCGCGGTGCCCCGGCTGCGACCGACCCATCTCCCGCCAGACCGTCGCCCAGATCGTCGATCGGCTGCGGGGGGCGGGAGAGGGAACGAGGCTGGAGATCATGGCGCCGGTCGTGCGAGGGCGCAAGGGAGAGCATCGCGCGGTCCTCGGGAAGCTCATGCGCGAGGGATTCACGAGGATACGCGTCGACGGCGAGGTTCGCGAGCTCGAAGCGGGGCTCTCTCTCGAGAAGACGAAGAAACACACGATCGAGGTCGTCGTCGACAGGCTCAAGGTGAAGGCGGGCGTCGAACGCCGCCTCGCCGATTCGGTCGAGACCGCGGCGGCGGTCGGCGGGGGCGTCATCCTCGTGCTCCGGGAGGGCGAGGAGTCTCTCTACAGCCTCGAGTATTCCTGTCCGTACTGCGGCAAGAGCCTCGGCGAGATCAGCCCGCGCATGTTCTCCTTCAACTCCCCGTACGGCGCCTGCCCCGAGTGCCACGGCCTCGGCACGCAGATCGACTTCGCGCGCGAGCTCATCGTTCCCGATCCCTCCCGCAGCGTCGCGGGGGGCGCGCTCGCGCCGATAGGCGAGCTCAAGGGGAACTGGTTCCGGTACCGTCTCGATGCGCTCGCCGAGAAATTCGACTTCTCGCTCGAGACTCCCTTCGAATCGCTCCCGCGCCGGGCGCAGGAGGTCATCCTCGACGGGAGCGACGCGGAGATCACGGTCAGGTACGACTTCGAGCGGGGGAGGGGCGAGTATCTCACGACCTGGGAGGGAATCGTCCCCAACCTGCGCCGCCGTTATCATCAGACGAAATCGGAGGCGATCCGCCGCTGGATCGAGACCTTCATGACCTCGCACCCGTGCGCGTCATGCAACGGCTCGCGGCTCCGGCCCGAGAGCCTTTCCGTGACGGTCGCGGGGAAGAACATCGCGGAGATATCGTCTCTCACGATCGAGCGCGCGATCGATTTCTTCGCCGGTCTCGAGCTCGCGGGCGCGAGCGCGCTCATCGGGGAGCCGCTTGTGAAGGAGATCTCCGCGCGGCTCCATTTTCTCGCGAACGTCGGGCTCACGTACCTCACGCTCGATCGCTCGGCGGGAACGCTCGCCGGGGGGGAAGCGCAGCGGATACGGCTCGCCACGCAGATCGGCTCGAAGCTCGTCGGCGTCCTCTATATCCTCGACGAGCCATCGATCGGGCTCCACCATCGCGACAACGCCCGGCTCATCGCGACGTTGAAGGATCTTCGGGACGCCGGGAACACCGTCATCGTCATCGAGCACGACCGCGACACGATACTCTCGTCCGACTACGTGATCGATCTCGGACCGGGAGCGGGAGAGCGCGGCGGCGAGGTCGTCGCCGAAGGCACCCCCGCGGAGATCATGGAATCGCCGAAGAGCCTCACGGGCCGCTACCTCAAGGAGGAGCGCCGGATCAGCCTCAAGGGAGGCGCCGGCCGGGGCTCGGGCGCGTCCATTATCGTGCGCGGCGCCCGCGAGAACAATCTGAAGGGGATCGACGTCGCGATCCCTCTCGGGAAGCTCGTCGTCGTGACGGGCGTGTCGGGCTCGGGCAAAAGCACGCTCGTGAACGACATTCTCTTCCGCGCGCTCGGGAGGCATTTCCACCGGACTCAGGAGCTTCCCGGAGCGCACGATCGGATCGAGGGAATCGAGCACATCGACAAGGTGATCGACATCGATCAATCGCCGATCGGGCGCACGCCGCGCTCGAACCCGGCCACGTACACCGGCATATTCGGTCCCATCCGCGATCTCTTCACCCGCCTTCCCGAGGCGCGCATGCGCGGCTACAAACCGGGTCGCTTCAGCTTCAACGTCAA
>JAPLKY010000415.1 GCA_026387805.1 Candidatus Krumholzibacteriia bacterium | reverse complement strand
CTAATTTATTTTCAACTGACATAATTTTCCTCTATGTATTTTATGTAACCTGAGTTATGGATAAAATTAAATTGCCGGCTGGCGGACGGACATGGGCAAGATCTATATACAGAACGGGCGCCCCGACAAGGTCGAGGATCGGCAGGAGCCCCGGATGGGGAGGAACTATCAGCTCTGGTACTACTACTCGAAGGGGGTCGTCTTCATCTTCGAGGATTCGATCGGATCCGGGGAATATCACCTTCTCTCGACCGAAATGATGTGACCGGTATGAGCGGAAGCCTCCGTGCCGGCGTCATGACGTTTCTTCTTCCGATAGCCCTGGCGGTGGTGGGTTGTTCGCGCGCCGGGGACGACGCGACGGTGCGGCTCGCGCTTCAGACGGAGCCGACGACTCTCGATCCCGCCTATTCGGTCGATTTCTCGTCGGGGAGAATCGCGTCTCTCGTCCATTCCAATCTCGTCGCCTTCGATCCGGACGCGCGCGTCGTGCCCGATCTCGCGCTGAGCTGGGAGATCCTCGACGGGGGGCGCCGGTACGTCTTTCACCTCGGCCGGGCCCGCTTCTCCCAGGGCAGATCCGTGACGGCGTCCGACGTCGTTTACTCGGTGCGGCGTCTTCTCGATCCCGAAACCGTATCCCCCCGCTGGTGGCTTCTCAAGCCGCTGAGGGGCGCCGCCGCGTACCACGGGGGCGCTTCGTGGGACGGCGAAGCGGTGCAGGCGGTCGACGATTCGACGGTTGTCATGAGACTCGAGTATCCCGTCGCGCATTTTCTCGGGCTCCTCGCCATGCCCGCCGCGGGGATCGTATGCCGCGAGGAGGTCGAGCGGCTCGGCAAAGGATACGGGCGCGCGCCGTGCGGGAGCGGCCCCTGGATGCTCTCCTCATGGAGAGAGGGAGACGAGGTCCTCCTCGTTCCCAATCCCGGTTATTCGGGACCGCGAACCGCGCTGGCGGGGCTTTCCTTCCGCGTCATTCCCGAACAGATGACGCAGATCGCCGAGTTCGAAGTCGGCTCTCTCGACGTTCTCGAGGTCCCGCGGGCGGAGCTGGAGCACTGGCGCGCCGCCGGCTCGCCGCTCCTCTGGAAGGAGGAGCTCAGAGTCGTCTACATCGGATTCAACACGGTGAAGCCTCCCTTCTCCGACCCCCGCGTGCGGCGCGCCCTCAACATGGCGGTCGACGTCGAGAAGATCATCGCCCACGTGCTGTTCGGGGCGGGGACGCGCTCGCGCGGAGTCGTGCCGCCGAGTCTGCGTTTCTCGCCTGAACCGGCGGAGCGGTACCCGTACGATCCCGCCGGAGCGAAGGCGCTGCTCGCCGAGGCCGGGTATCCGAACGGTTTTTCGATGGAGATATGGCAGCGGGAGAATCCGGAAGCGGGACGCGTGCTCGAGAGCGTGCAGGGATACCTGGCGGACGTCGGCGTGACGGCGAAGCTCGTCACGCGGGAGTGGGGAGCCTTCAAGGAGGCGATCGACCGGGGCACTCCCGACGCGTTCTTCCTCGATTGGCTCGCCGACTACCCCGACGCGGAGAACTTTCTCGCGCCGCTCTTCTCCTCGTCGAATATCGGCGGCGGCGGCAACAGGACCGGCTACCGGAACGTACGCGTCGATTCGCTTCTCGACGCCGCGGCGGCGTGCATGGATGCCGCGAAGCGATGGGAGCTCTACCGGACGGCGGAGGCTATCGTGTACGGAGACGCGCCGTGGCTTTTTCTCTGGTTTCCCGAGAAGTACGAGGTCGTGAGCCCGCGGCTCACCGGATACCGCATTCCGCTCATATTCAACGGCCAGCGCTTCCTCGACGTGGGCGTATGACCGGGGGGACGTGAAGTGCGCACGTTCATCGTGAAACGCTTGGCTATGCTCGTCCCGATCCTCCTCGGCGTCGCGACCCTCACCTTCATTCTCATGTACGTCGTGCCGGGCGATCCGGTCCGCGCGCTCGCCGGGGAACGATACGACGAGGAAACGCTCGCCCGCATGCGCACGGAGCTCGGTCTCGACCGGCCGCTCGCCGTCCAGTACGTCGCTTTTCTCGGCCGCCTCGCGCGATTCGATCTCGGACGGTCTTTCGTGACGCGGCGGCCGGTGGCCGAGGCGATACGCGAGCGGTTTCCGAGAACGCTCGTTCTCGCCCTGAGCGCGATGGTGTTGGCGATCGTGGGCGGAATCGCGATCGGGACGATCGCCGCCTGGGGCAGGCGCCCCGTCGTTTCGAGGATACTCATGACCTTCTCGCTCGTCGGCGTTTCCATGCCCGTGTTCTGGCTCGGCCTTCTTCTCATCTACCTCTTCGCGATCAAGCTCCGCGTTCTTCCGCCCTCCGGGTACGGCGGAGGTTCGATCCGCAATCTGATACTGCCGGCGGTCACGCTGTCCTTTGCGTCCATGGCGACGATCGCCCGCGTGACGCGCTCGGGCGTTCTCGACGCGCTCGGAGAGGATTACGTGCGGACGGCGCGGGCGAAAGGGCTCGGCGAGCGCATCGTTCTCGGGAAGCATGTTCTGAGAAACGCGCTCATTCCCGTCATCACGATCGCGGGGGCGGACTTCGGAAGCTATCTGAGCGGGTCCGTGCTGACCGAATCGATCTTCGGGTGGCCCGGCCTCGGCCGGTTCGTCGTGCAGGCGATCCTCAGGCGCGATTTTCCGGTGATCCAGGGAGCGGTGCTCTTCATGGCGCTGCTGTTCATTCTCGTGAATCTCGCCGTGGACCTGAGCTACGGCGCGATCGATCCACGGATCAGGCCGGAGGGGGGGAAGCGGTGAGGAGAATCGGAGGATTCTGGCGCAGGTTCGCGATTTCGCCCGCGGCGGCGGCCGGGCTCGTCATCTTCGCGGCTCTTCTCGCGGCGACGGTCCTCGCGGGATTGATCTCCCCCGCGCCCCCGGGAGCGATCGACCTCGACGCGGCGCTCGAGCGCCCGTCGCTCTCCCATCCCTTCGGCACCGATCCGTTCGGGAGGGACGTGCTTTCGCGGATCGTGCACGGCGCCCGCATATCGCTCGGCGTCGGCTTTCTCGCGCGCACCATCTCGCTCCTCATCGGGCTCTTCCTCGGCTCGCTGGCCGGGTACTTCGGCGGTCGCCTCGACTCGGTTCTCATGCGGCTCGCCGATATCACCTTCGCCTATCCGACGCTGCTCCTCCTCATCGCGATCATCGCGGTCGTCTCGCCCGGGATGATATCGCTCTTCGTCACGCTCGGCGTCGTCGGATGGGCCTCGGTCGCGAGGCTCGTCCGCGCCGAGGTGCTTTCGGTGAAGGAGCGGGAGTTCGTTCAGGCGGCGCGGGCCTCGGGAGCGAATCATGCGGTGATCCTGCTCAGGCACATTCTGCCGCAGTGCCTCGCGAGCGTCCTCGTGGTCTACACGCTCGGGCTCGGGATGACGATCATGGCCGAGGCCTCTCTGAGCTTTCTCGGGCTCGGCGTCCAGCCGCCGGCGCCGAGCTGGGGAGGGATGATCTCGGGGGGCATCGCCTTCATGCGGACCGCGCCCTGGCTCACCTTCTTCCCGGGGCTCTTTCTCACCCTCACCGTCTGCTCGCTCAACCTGATCGGCGACGGCCTGCGCGACGCCCTGAACCCCCGTCTCGCATCGGCCCTCGCGAAGCCCCCTGGCGTCTCCGGAGGGCGGCCGGGCGCAGCGATCGAAGGGAGTCGATAGATGGATAACGTTCTGCAGCGCCTCTGCGAAGCGGTATCAGCCGCGGAGAAGGAGTGCGGGCTCGATTGGCGCCGGAGCTACTCGAAGCTCACGTCGCGGGAGAGGGGATCGTTCGAGCTCGAGCTCACGCGCGAGGAAGTGCTGCGCGCGCTGCCGCGCCATCTCGAGGAATTCTCCCTCGATCGGGACGAAAGGGAGCTCGTCAGAGCGGCCTCGGCGGCCGGATTGACCGTGCGATTCAGGCTCCTCGCCCCCGCGGCGGACCGGCTGCTCTGGGTTACCTCGAGCGTGGCGGACGTGAGACGCGAGGGCGCGCACTCTGCGGAGCTGCTCACCCAGATCATCATGGGGGACGCGGCGTATCAGCTCAAAGAGGAGGGGGATTGGCGCCTGGTACGGCTTCCCGACGACTACCACGGGTGGATACGCTCGTGGTACCTCCGCGAAACGGACGCGCGGGAGATAGCCGCGTACGCCGCCGCCGCGCGCGCCGTCGTTACGGCGAACGTCGGCTACGTGCTGTCGGCCGCCGACGAGAAAAGCCTCCCCGTATCGGAAGCGGTCGCGGGCACGCGGCTCGTCGCCGCTCCTCCGGCCGGCGGGTACCGCGCCGTAAACCTTCCCGGAGGGAAGAGCGGTTTCATACGGGAAGAGCTGCTCGCAGAGCGGGGCGAGCGCGCGGAGCCCGATCGCGGGCGCCTCGTCGGGAGGGCGATGCGTTTCATCGGGATCCCCTACCTGTGGGGCGGGACGACCCCGAAGGGTTTCGATTGCTCCGGGCTCGTGCAGCGCGTGTTTCTCATGGAAGGAGTCTCCCTCCCGCGCGATTCCGACATGCAGGCGCTCGTCGGGGATCTCATTCCGAAGGAGGATGCCGCCCGCCTCGCGCCGGGAGACCTCCTCTTCTTCGGCGAGGGGACGCGGGTGACCCACGTGGCGATAAGCATAGGGGAAGGTCGCTACATTCATTCCAGCGGGGAGGTAAGAATCAGCAGCCTGCTGTCCGGGGACGATCGCTACGACGAAAAATTCTTGAAAATATTTCTTTTCGCCCGGTCGGTTTTTCGGTAAGAATGCGGATGGTGGAGCGAGGGCGGACCCGCGAATCGTTCGAGCCGATAAAATATTCGTAATTGTGATAAAAAAATGTTGACAATATTTACCGGGCGCTTTAACTTAACGCCCAAAAAATAAAGAGGGATCGAGATTCATTGAGAGGGGGTCGCCGGGAATACTAAGATATGATTTCGCACGCTGACAAGGTTTTGAGAAGCGGGCTTGCGGCGGGGCCGTAAGTGCCAAGAGTTTCGAGGCCTCATCGAGAAAGGGGGAAAGCCAAGGGAGAGACGTAAGCGCCTCTTAAGGCGCAGCGATGATGAAGAAGAAACCAGGAAACTCATCCGCTCATGTTTGCGGTCATATAGAAAGGATCCTGAAGGTTTTTCCCGCAAGGGAGATTTCTGACAGGGGGTTTGTAATGAAAAAGCTATTCGCAGTTGTTCTTTCGGCACTCTTCGTGGTTGCCGTCGCCGTTCCGGTCCTCGCAACCGATGCGCGGCAGATAGCCCTCGGAGGCGCCGGCAATTACATCGAGGATGATTACAACATCTTCACGTGGTACGGCACGCTTCCGTCGTACAGCAATACGGTGTGGATCGGCCTCAATTACGACATGGACGGTGAAATGTCCTATACACCGCTGCCTTATATAGGCGCCTCGTACGCGCTCGGCTCGGAGGGCAAGTACGGAACGCTCGCGATGTTCTTCAACGAGACGGGCAGACCGCTCAATTTCGGTGATTGGGGCTGGGATATAAGCGGGCAGGAGAATTACTATTGGTGGGATGCTCCCTACAGCGATTACGCTTACAGCAAGTGGAACGTTCTGTACGGCTATGCGATGGAGAAGCTCTCGTTCGGCCTGTACTTCAGCCGGTCGGACCGTAGATCGGAGTATGAATCGAGCTACGACTTCACGCGCCCCGCTCTCCGTGATACCGCGTTTGATGACGTGGATGCGGTGTCGTACACGACCATCGGCGCCGGCGTGCGTTTCGACATCGGCGAGAAGATGTACGCGGATCTCGCATTCGATTACAACTGGGCGGGCATGACGCTGGATGAGAAGAGCCCCAACGATTACTACTATGAGGATTACTACCATGGCTTCGGCGAGATCTCCGCGGATGCGAACAAGATGATGAATTTCCGCGGTCGCATGTTCTATGAGTGCAACGAGACGATTACCCTGGTGCCCTACGCCAGCTTCGGCACCTTCAACTTCAGTCTCAAATCCGACTCGAGCCAGTACGTCGATCGTCTGTGGGACGAAGATGGAGTCGACACGCTCGGCTGGAAGGATACTCATTACGGCGTCAAGGGTATGGGTATCACCTTCGGTATCGCCGCAAACATCAAGGTCAACGAGAACAACCTCCTGCTCTTCGCGGTCGAGCCGTTCTCCTACTACAAGCTGGAGCAGTCCGATCCTCCGACGGGTTTCGTCCGGTATGATTACTACGATTACGAAGATGAAGATGCCGATCCCTATTGGTGGGGCGTGACTCATGAATCGAAGACGATGATCCTGCCCGCGTTCCGGCTCGCCCTCGAAAGCGACGTTCGGGATTGGCTGACCTTCAGGATCGGCGCCGTGAAGACGTTCTACAAGGACGAGGACAAGGAAAGCTATACCTCCCAGTACTACGACGACCCCGCGTTGGACGTCGTCAAGTATGAAGAGACCGACACCTATGTCGGGAGCGACTTCGAATACTGGATGGGTCTCGGCTTCCACGTCGGCGATTTCGATATCGACGCGGTTATCGATAACGAACTGCCGTTCCGTCTCGGCTACTGGCTGACCGGCTATAATAGCGATCAGAGCGATCCGATCTACATGCTTTCCGCTACGTATCACTTCTAGAAGAAGCCGGAGCAAGCCAGAGAGTATGGGGGGCTTTTCGAGCCCCCCATTTTTTATCCCCGGTCTGGTCTGGTACTTGCACGCTCCCCCGTGATTCTCGGAATCCAGGGGGAATATGTATTTCTTCTATTACATCCCCATCGGGCTCGACGTCGGCGCGCGGAAACGGCCGTTCGTCACCTATTTTCTCGCGGCGTCCTGTGTAATCACTTATATATTATACAGATACATGCCGGTTGGGTCGTGGTGGGATCTCAACCTGCTCGTATTCCAGCCGAATGCGCCGACGATCGCCACCGCGATTACCCATGCGTTCCTGCACGGCGGTTGGTTGCATCTCGTCGGAAACATCGTTTACCTTGTCGTTTTCGGGAGACCGCTCGAGGACCGGCTCGGCTCTTTCAGGTTCTATATCGTTTTCACGGCGGCGGCCGCCGCGGGCGCCTATACGCATCTCGTTCTCACGGCGCTCTATTCTACCCAGTACCTTCAATACGGCGTCATCGGCGCATCGGGGGCGACCTCGGTTATCCTCGGCGCGTACCTCGTACGCCTGTATTTCAGCCGCGTGCGCGTCGGTTACTGGATCTTCATGCCCTT
>JAPLKY010000235.1 GCA_026387805.1 Candidatus Krumholzibacteriia bacterium | reverse complement strand
ATGACGACTCGTTCGGAAAAGGCACGCTCGCGTGCCTTCGCGGGATCATACTCCGCGAGAACGGCGCCATGGAAAAGGCGCTCCACGAGGGGTGCACCGCATACCGGCTCCTGCGAACGAGCGACGATCATCGGGAGGTCGGCAGGGTTCAGCGACTCATCGCGACCTGCTATGCGCGGCTCGGACGAAAGGACGAGGCGGAGCAGTATTTTCTCGATGCGCTGTCATCGTATCGCCGGATCGACGATGCGATGGGCGAATCGTACGTTCTCAACAGCCTCGGTCTTTTCCACAAGGATGCATGCCGTTTCTCGCGCGCGAACCATTTCTTCGCCAGGGCTCTCGAGCTGTGCGAGAAGCTCGGCCTCACGCAGCACCGGGTGCGCGTGACGCTCAACCTCGGTATCACCTGTCTGAAATCGCGGAACTTCGCCCAGGCGATCGGCGAGTTTTCGAAGGCGCGCAAGATGTCGCTCGGTTCGGGCGATGACCAGCTCTACATCCGCTCGACGCTGATGCTCGGGCTCGCCCAGGCGAAGAAGAGCGAGTTTCCCGCGGCGGAAAAGCATCTCCTCGAGGCGAGGGTGATCGCGGAGCGGAGAGGGTACACGCGCGAGATCGCGCTCGCCGACGAATACCTCGGCGATCTCATGGTCGCCCGCGGCGACCTCGACGGAGCCATCGAGAACTACTCCACCTCCCTTGCCCGCGCGAAGAAGATGTCGTCAGAGGGGGACATCGTGGCAGAGGTTCTGCGGCGCGAGACGGAAGTGTTTCTCATGCAGCGGAAATTTGAAGATGTGCTGTCCGTCGGCGCGAAGGCGCTCGACATCGCGAGGAAAAGCGGCGAGATCTACGAGATCGGATTCGTGGAGCGCTCGATCGGGCTCGCGCATTCGCTCCTCGGAAACGAACCCGAAGCGGAGAAGTTCATCGCGTCGAGCATCAAGACGTTTCGCGATGCCAATAACCCATACGAAGCGAACCGCGCCTCTCTCATGTTCTGCGAGCAGCTGCTCGGCAAGGGGGGCGACCGGGGGCTTCTCAGGGCGCGCAAGCTCATGAACGGCGCGCTCGCGTATTTCGAACAGTCAGAGGAATACCGGGACATGGCGGAGAGCCATCTCCTCATGGCCCGTATCGAACGGGAGCTCAAGAACCGCGACGACTGCCTCCTTCACATGTACGAGGCGCAGCGGCTCGCCGAGGATCTGCGGGACCGCAATCTCATCAGGCGCGTGCGACGTCTGCGCCGCGGTATGGAGGATGAGGTAGCGCTCACGCTTTCGGCGGCGGCGGAAGGCGCGGGCGTTACCACGGAGCTTTCTCACTCGTTCGCGAAGAATCCGCACCTCGTGACGGTGCTCGATTATCTTCTCGGCGATCTCATGGGCAAGATCACCTTCGGGCACGGATTCGTTTCGCTCTTCGGGAGCGGCAACGGAAGTCGCAAGATCACGGTGCTCGCGCGGCGCGGAATGGCCGATCCGGTATCGCGTCAGCTCACCGAGTGGTTCCTCGCCCGCGACGAGGCGGAGGTTTCCGAAAGCGCTCTTCTCACGGACGTTCTCCACGACAGGCGATCGACGGGTATCCGGGATCTCTTGCCCGGCGGGGAAGGGCCGCTCTATTTCCATCCGCTGTGCAGGGACAAGGAACCGTTCGGGCTGCTGTTCTTCCAGGCGGACGGCGCGAGCGGCGTGCCGCCGCGGCTGGGGCAGGTCCCGGACATTGTCGCCACGTACGCCGGCTTCATCGATTTCCTCGTGCAGGGATGCATCGTGCCGACGAGTCCGGGCGCGCAGGAAAAGGAATCGAATCGGAGCGACGATCTCCGGCACTTCATTACGCGGAACGAGCGAATGCTCAAGATCCTGTACCTCGCCGAGAAGGTGGCGCACTCCGATTCCTCGGTCCTTCTCATGGGAGAGACCGGCACGGGAAAGGGTCTCGTGGCCCAGGCGATCCACAATCTGAGCCCGCGCCGCGAAAAGAAGTTCGTCCACGTAAACTGCGCCGCGCTCCCGGAGTCGATCCTCGAAAGCGAGCTCTTCGGGCACGTGAAGGGGTCGTTCACCGGCGCGATCTGCGACAAGAAAGGACTGCTGGCCGAAGCTGACGGCGGAACGATCTTCCTCGACGAGATCGGGAGAACCTCCCTCGTTCTCCAGGGCAAGCTTCTCCAGTTCCTCGATACGAGGAAGGTGCGGCCCGTCGGCAGCAACGAGATGATGTCGGTGAACGTGCGGCTCATTTTCGCCTCCAAGTGCGATCTCCTCACGATGTGCCGCAGCGGCGAGATGCTCGAGGATTTCTACTATCGCATCAACGATTTTCCGATAACGATTCCTCCGCTCAGAGAGCGGATCGAAGACATCCACCTTCTCGCGGAGTACTTTCTCAAGGTCTACACCGCGGGGATGGGCAAGCGGGTGCGGGGATTTTCCGACGAAGCGCTGTCTCTCCTCGCCGGCTACGAATGGCCCGGGAACGTGAGGGAGCTCGAGAAGATCGTGAAGCGCGCGGTCATCCTCGCCGAAGAGGACGGCGCGGTGACGCCGGATGTCATCAATTTCGACGAAACGGACAGCTCAGGCGCCGCGAACATTCACCGCCTCAGTCTCCCCGTTCGCATCAAGGATCTCGAGAAGAGGATCATATCGGAGAGCCTTATCAGGAACGGGTGGAACAGGAGTCTCGCCGCGAACGAGCTCGGCATCAGCTATCCGACCCTGCTCAAGAGGATCCGCGACCTGTGCATCATGGAACGCGATTGAGCGTTTCGACTCCTGCCGCTGCTTTTTTCCCCGAATTTCCCCCGCAGGCATCATGGTCCGCGACTGACGATTATGTATGTTCCGATTAGCCGGTATAAAGCTTCTTGCTACCTGGAATCCATTGCCAATCAACAAGTTCCTTCGGGCGGGCTCCGGCATGGCAAGAATCTTGCGGCCCGATTCGAAAGGGGCCGGCATCGACGGCGGA